>NZ_JBEXPJ010000013.1:0-99607 GCF_040611995.1 Lentzea sp. NPDC006480 | reverse complement strand
CCTCACGCGGTTCGTCGACGCCGTCGCCGCCGCCACGGTGGGCGACCCGACCGGCGATGTCCTTTATGGACCGCTGCTGGACGAGAAGTTCGCGCTGGCGTACGAGAAGTACGTCGGCTGGATCGGCGAGCACCACACGGTGCACGGCCCGACCGGCCGCATCACGGACTCCAGCCCGCGCAACGGTTTCACTGGCGCGAACGGCTTCTTCTACCACCCCGCAATCGTTTCCGGTGTGCGTGCCGACGACGAGCTGTTCCTGCAGGAGACGTTCGGCCCGATCGTCGGCGTCATGAAGTACTCGGACCTGGACGAGGCGATCGAGCTGGGCAACAAGCCGGGTTACGGCCTGTCGTGCTCGATCTACACCACGGACCCGAACAAGGCCTTCCGGTTCCGCGCCGGCATCTCCGCCGGCATGGTGAGCGTCAACAACTCGACGTCCGGGGCCGAGGCGCACCTGCCGTTCGGCGGAAACGGCAAGAGCGGCAACGGCTCCCGGCAGTCGGGCGTGTGGGTGCTCGACCAGTTCACCCGCTGGCAGTCCATGAACTGGGACTACTCCGGGAAGCTGCAGAAGGCGCAGATGGACACGCTCGAGATCGGGGCGAACCTTGACTTCCGGCTCGGCTGACCTGCCAGGGCAGGCCGAGGTCGTCGTCATCGGCGGCGGGGTGATCGGCACGTCCGTTGCCTTTCACCTCGCCGAGGCAGGTGCCCGGGATGTCGTTGTCGTGGAGCGTGACGAGCTGGGTTCCGGCTCCACCTGCAAAGCGGCGGGTGGGGTGCGCGCCCAGTTCTCCGACGAGCTGAACATCAGGCTCGGTGCCCGATCACTCGAAGCGTTCCAGCGCTTTCCGCAGCGTCCTGGGCAGGAGATCGATCTGCACCAGGTCGGCTATCTGTTCCTCCTTTCTTCTCGGGAACACGTCACGGCGTTCGAGCGCAACGTCGACCTCCAGAACTCCCTCGGCGTGCGCAGTCGGATGCTGACTGTCGAGGAAGCACGGCGGATGTCGCCGTTGATCGAGACGGACGGCCTGCTCGCGGCGACCTACTCGCCGGACGACGGACACTGCACGCCTGAGTCCGTAGTCCTCGGTTATGCCACCGCGGCCCGCCGGCTTGGTGTCCGTTTCCACACCAGAACCACCGTGAGATCGATCGTAGGGTCGGGGTCTGACACTTTTCGCGTGCAGACCGACCGCGGCGAGGTTTCCACGCCGAATCTGGTCTGCGCGGCGGGTGCCTGGTCAAGGTCGATCGGCGAGATGGTGGGCGTTGACCTGCCGGTTTCCCCTCTGCGCCGCCAGGTCATGTTCACCGAGCCCATGCCCGAGCTACACGATCGGGTGACGCCCTTCACCATCGACTTCGGCAGCACCTTCTACTTCCACCGCGAGGGCCGCGGACTGCTGTTCGGCATGTCCGATCCCGAGGAGACGCCGGGGTTCAAGCTCTCCATGTCCGACGCGTGGCTGCCCCGCCTCACCGAAGCGATCCGAAGGCGTGCACCGAAGTTGCTGGACGTGGGCGTGCGCAACGGGTGGGCCGGCCTGTACGAGGTGACGCCGGACCACAACGCGCTGATCGGCTCGGTGGGCCGCTTCTTCTACGCCACCGGGTTTTCCGGGCACGGGTTCCTGCAGGGCCCTGCGGTCGGGGAGGTCGTGCGCGACCTCGTGCTGGACCGCGAGCCCTTCGTCGACGTGTCCAGTTTGGACGCCTCCCGCTTCGCCGCCGACCAGGCGCGGCCCGAACTCAACTGCGTGTGAGGGAATGCTGATGGACGTTCTCCAGCTCATGGACGAGTGGGGGCCTGAGAAGGTCGTCTGCGTGTCCGACCGGCGCACCGGCATGAAGGGTGTGCTCGTCATCGACAACACCGCGCGCGGCATGGGCAAGGGCGGCACGCGGATGAGCCCGGCCGTCACGGTCGCCGAGATCGCCCGGCTCGCGCGCGTGATGACGTGGAAGTGGGCGGGAGTCGACCTGTTCTTCGGTGGCGCCAAGGCGGGGATCGTGTTCGATCCTTCTTCCCCTGGCAAGGAAGCGGCGCTGCGGGCGTTCGCGCGCAAGCTGTCCAACGAGGTGCCGCGAGAGTACGTGCTCGGACTCGACATGGGCCTCACCGAACGGGACGCCGCGATCGTCCAGGACGAACTGTCGGACCGCGGCGCTATGATGGGTGCACCGGCTCAACTCGGCGGTCTTCCGTACGACGAGCTGGGCGTCACCGGGTTCGGCGTGGCCGAGGTGGCGGACGAACTGATGTCCTTGCACGGCAAGCGCATCGCGATTCAGGGTTTCGGCGCGGTAGGTGCCGCGGCCGCCAAGCGGTTCATCGAACTCGGCGCGGTCGTGGTTGCGGTGTCGTCGGTGCACGGCGCGTTGGTGGATCCCGACGGCCTGGACGTGGCCCGGCTGCTGGACTTGCGAGCGTCGTCCGGCGATCTCGCGGTCAAGGAGTACGGCCCGGTGCAGGCGCTGGGTGCCGAGCTCCGCGCGTCGTGCGACGTGCTGGTGCCGGCCGCGATGCAGGACGTGATCGACGCGGACCTCGCGGGCGAGCTCGACACCACCCTGGTGGTCGAGGGCGCCAACCTGCCGACTTCCGCTGCGGCGCAGGAGGTTCTGGCTGCTCGCGGCATCACGGTCGTACCTGACTTCATCGCGAACGCCGGTGGCGTGGTCGCGGCGGCGTTCGGCATGGACGCGCGGTACTCGCCGTTCCCGGTGAATCCCGCGACGGTGCTGGACGCCGTGTCGGTGAAGCTGAGGGCGAACGCGGCGAACGTCATCGTCGAGGCGAGAAACCGTGGCACCACAACGCATGTGGCTGCGCGCGAGCTGGCGCAGGAACGCGTGCTGGCCGCGATGAAGCTGCGGGGGCGGGTCGCATGAGCTCGCTCGAAGGTGTGGTCATCGCGGCTGCATTCGGCGCGGGAACAGCATCGACTGCGCTGAAGGCGAACGGCGTCATGATCGCGTCGGCAGGTGACGTGCGCGCGGCGCTCGCTGAGGCACGGATCAACGCCGGCCAGCTCACCACAGGACGACAAAACCGAGGCACCACAACCCACATGGCCAACCACGAACCACCACACCACAGTTCGCCCGGCGCGACCAACCTCCGGAGGTGGGACGCATGAGCTCGCTCGAAGGTGTGGTCATCGCGGACTTCAGCCGGGTGCTGGCCGCGCCGTACGCGACGATGATGCTGGGCGACCTCGGCGCCGAGGTGATCAAGGTCGAGCAGCCGGGCAGGGGCGACGAGACCCGCACGTGGGGTCCGCCGCACTACGAGGACGAGGCGACGTACTTCCTGTCGGTCAACAGGAACAAGACGTCGGTGCTGCTCGACCTGTCCACGCAGGCAGGCCGGGAGCAGGCGCGCGAGCTCATCGCGCGGGCGGACGTGGTGGTCGAGAACTTCAAGCCGGGCACCATGAAGAAGTTCGGGCTGGACTACGAGTCGCTGGGGCGGGACGACCTCGTCTACTGCTCGATCTCCGGGTTCGGTTCGGGCAAGGGCGCGGACCTGCCCGGCTACGACCTGCTGGTGCAGGCCGTGGGCGGGTTGATGAGCGTGACCGGGCCAGGGCCGTACGAGCCGGTCAAGACCGGGGTGGCGCTGGTCGACGTGCTGACCGGGTTGCACGCGTGCGTCGGCATCCTGGCGGCGTTGCGGCACCGGGAGGCGACCGGGCAGGGACAGCTGGTCGAGCTGGACCTGTTGTCGGTGCTGTTGTCCAGCATGGTGAACCAGAGCGCGGGCTTCACGCTCGCGGGCTCGGTGCCGAAGCCGATGGGCAACCGGCATCCGTCGATCGCGCCGTACGAGGTGTTCCCGACGGCCGACCAGCCGATCGTGCTCGCGGTGGGCAACGACCGGCAGTTCCGCCGGCTGTGCTCGGTGCTGGACGTGCCGGAGCTGGCCACCGACGAGCGGTTCGTGACGAACGCCGACCGGGTCGAGCACGTCGACGAGCTGTTCGAGGTGCTCCAGGCACGGTTGCGCACGCGGCCGGCGCAGCACTGGTTCGAGACCCTGACGCCGCTCGGTGTCCCGTGCGGTCCGGTGAACGACATCGCGCACGCGTTCGCGCTGGCCGAGTCACTCGACCTCAACCCCACCGCGACGATCGACGACATGACGCTCGTCGCGAACCCCATCCGCCTGTCGCGCACGCCGGTGACCTACCGGCTGCGCCCGCCGAAGCTGGAGCAGTGAAGTGCAGGACCCGTTGCAGTTGCTGGACATCCCGTCGTTGCTGAGCGACGAGGAGCGCGACATCCAGGCCACCGTCGCGGCGTACCTGACCGACCACGTGCGGCCGCGCATCGGGACCTGGTTCGAGGAGGGGATCCTGCCGCGAGAGCTGGCTCGGGAGCTCGGCAAGCTCGGCGTGCTGGGCATGCACCTGGAGGGCTACGGGTGCGCGGGCACGTCGGCGCTGGCGTACGGGCTCGCGTGCCTGGAGCTGGAGGCCGTCGACAGCGGCATCCGCAGCTTCGTGTCCGTGCAGGGCTCGCTGTCGATGTACTCGATCTGGAAGTACGGGTCGGAGGAGCAGAAGCAGGAGTGGCTGCCGCGCCTCGCCGCCGGTGAGGCGATCGGCTGCTTCGGGCTGACCGAGCCGGACTTCGGCTCGAACCCCTCCGGCATGCGCACGCGGGCCGTCCGGGACGGGTCGGACTGGGTGCTGAACGGCACCAAGATGTGGATCACCAACGGCGGCCTGGCCGACGTCGCGACCGTCTGGGCGCAGACCGAGGAGGGAATTCGGGGATTCCTCGTTCCCCGCGGGACGCCCGGATTCACGACGCAGGACATCAAGCACAAGTTGTCAATGCGAGCGTCCGTCACCTCCGAACTGATTCTCGAAGACGCACGGCTCCCGGAAAGCGCTCGACTGCCCCTCGCGACTTCCCTGCGCGCTCCTCTTTCGTGCCTGAACGAGGCGCGTTTCGGGATCGTGTTCGGTGCGGTCGGTGCCGCGCGCGACAGTTTGCAGGCCGCACTGGCCTACTCCGGGACGCGCATCCAGTTCGACAAGCCGATCGCCGCGTTCCAGCTGACGCAGCGCAAGCTCGCGAGCATGTCCGTGCAGGTCAGCAACGCGATGCTGCTGGCGTTGCATCTCGCGAAGCTCAAGGAGGCCGGCACGTTGAAGCCCGAGCAGATCAGCATGGGCAAATACAACAACGTGGAGTCGGCCATCGCGATCGCCAGGGAAAGCCGGACGATCCTGGGTGCGAATGGCATCTCGCTCGAGTACTCACCCCTGCGGCACGCCAACAATCTGGAATCCGTCCTCACTTACGAAGGCACTTCCGACATCCATCTGCTATCCATCGGCCACGCGTTGACCGGAATCGCCGCGTTCCGCGGATAGTTCGTCTTATCCTGCACTCGCCGTCGTACGCGGGTTGGAGGACGTTCTGCCGGAAGAGACAAGCAGCCGCAGTGACGCGCGCCGCAACCGGAAACGACTGCTGGACGCGGCCACGCACGTCCTGCGGGCCGAACCAGCCACCGCGACGATGCAGTCGATCGCGCGCAGGGCCGCGCTGTCGCAAGCGACGGCGTACCGCCACTTCCCGTCCGTGGAAGCGCTCGTCAAGGCCTACCACGAGGACGTCATGGCGTCCCTGGCCGAACACGGCGAACGGTCGCGGAAAGACGGCAAGGAGCTGTTCGAGCACCAGGTGGCGCGCTGGGTGAAGATGCAGAACGTGCACGGTCCCGTGATCGTGCGGTTCTGGTCCCAGCGCGGCTTCCTGGAGCGCATGCAGTCGGCCGACGTCATGACAACGTTGTCGTCGCAAGCCTGGAACCGGGCGCTGCGCGGGGTGCTGACGGACCTCGCGCTTCCGGACGCGTTGCTGACCGTTGCCCAGTTCCTGCACCAGGCGATGTTCGACCCGAGGGAGATCATCGACCTCACGAAAACCGCCGGACTCCCTGACGAGCAGGTGGTCCGGCGGCTCTCGGACGCGTTCTACGGAGCGTTGCGGGGGTGGGCGTTCTCAGGCGCGTGAGGCCTCTTCGATGAGATCGACGATCTCCACTGGGTGTGAGGCGAGCGAGGCGTGGCTGGACGCGAGCTCGATCGTCCTGCGCGGGTTCATCCGCGCGGCCATGCGGCGCTGGTTGTCCGGATCGATCATCCGGTCCTCGGTGGACACCTGGTACCACGACGGCTTGGCGCGCCAGGCGGGTCGCGCCGCGAACGTCACACCGAGCGGCGCCTTCTGCGTGACCGCCATGACCAGCGCCTCGTCCTCCGGCAGATCCTGGCAGAAGCTCTGCTGGAACTTCTCCTGCGCGATCCACAGTTGGCCGTCCGAGTCCGGCGCGATGCTGTCGTGCGCCGCCGTAGGAGTGACCGACCAGCAGCACCGGCCCGGCGACCTGGTTGATCATCTGACGAGTGCGCGCGGCGTCGTCCGCGAGCGACGTCAACGGGTTCTGCACGTGGCTGCCGCTGAGCCTCGGCCTGATGCGGGCCGAGGTGACCGAACCGCAGCCGGGCTCACGAGTGATGGTCGCCCGGTTGCTCGATCTGCTGTTCATCCGCGCGTTGCGGTTCTGGGCGGCGTCCGGCCGGCAGGCCGATCCCGGCTGACTGACGGCCGCACTGGACCCCGTGCTCAGCCCGGTGCTCTCCGCGATTCACCGCGCTCCCGGACGGGACTGGCAGGTGGACGAACTGGCGAAGCTCGCCGCCCTCTCGCGTTCGGCGTTCGCCACCCGGTTCGCCGAGGTGCTGGGCCAGTCGCCCGGCGCCTACGTGCTGCGGCACCGCCTCGAACACGCGGCACGCCTGCTGCTCACCACGACCGAACCGGTCGGACGGATCGCAGCAGGCGCCGGGTACTCCGAAGCGGCGTTCAGCCGCGCGTTCACGCATGCCTGTGGCAGCTCACCGCGGGTTTGGCGCGCCTCGGTCAGATCCCGAGGGGAAGCACCCACCTCAGTTCGGACTTGATGTTCGGACGGCCGTCCAGCGGGTTCTCCCCCGCGATGCCACCGGCCGCGATCTTGTCCAGGGTCTTGAGGCCCTCGGGCAGGATCTGGCCGAACACCGCGTAGTTCGGGCGCAGGATGCTGTCGCTCTGCACCAGGAAGAACTGCGAGCCGTTCGTGTCCGGACCGGCGTTGGCCATCGCGAGCGTGCCGCGCGGGTAGATGCGGCGCACGCCGGTCGGGTCGTTCGGCGCGGGCTTCAGGTCGGTCGGCAGTTCGTCCTTGTACTTGTAACCGGGGCCGCCCTCGCCCGTGCTGGACGGGTCGCCGCACTGCAGCACCTTCAGCGTCGGGTACGCGGTGAGACGGTGGCAGTCGGTCTGGTTGTAGAAACCGCGCTGTGCGAGGTGGATGAAGCTGTGCGTGGTGCACGGCGCCTTGGTGCGGTCGAGCAGCAGCGGGATGTCGCCCTGGTTCGTCTTGACCTTGACCAGGACCTTGCCCTTGGTGAACCACGGGTCGTGCGGAACGGACACCGGACGAGCGGGAGGTTCGTCCGGCGTCACCGTGTAACCGCAGTCGGGCCGTGCTTGCGGCTCCGCGGACGCGGCTCCGGGCGTGATGAACCCGGCGGCCAGTGCCGCCACTGCCAGACCAGCTGCGATTCGCCTCATGCGCGATTCCTAGTGGAACTGACGGTGTCCCGGCAAGGTTTGACCAATCACTCAGTTGTCGGTGTCCTCGGTGATGTCGTACTCGCAGGACGCCTCCTTCCCCGCGTTCGAGATCTCCTTCTCCTTCTCGACGCGGAGCTTGCAGGTGACCTGGTTGTCCGACTTGACCTTCAGGGTGACCTTGCCGAGCGCGTTGGCGAGCATCGCGCGGTTCTTCACCGGCAGGTCAACGGTTTCGGTGTAGGAGCTGCCGTTGGGGACGCTGACGGAGACCTCGGCCTTGCCGGTGCCCTCGACGTCGTAGAACGCCTCGTACGTGTAGCTCTTCTGGCCACAGGCCGCGAGCGCCAGCACGGGAATGAGCAGGAGGAGTTTCTTCATGACTCGAATTCTGGTGATCGGCTCGCGCCGGTGCTTCTGTCCGCGGACGGGTTGTGGGTCCTACTTTTGGCCGACCAAGCGGGATTCCCAGGCCCAGGCGGCGATCTCGACGCGGTTGCGAGCGTCCAGTTTGGCCTGAACGCTCGCCAGGTGCGTCTTCACCGTGCCGATGGAGATGAACAGCTCCTGCGCGATCTCCGCGTTCGTCTTGCCGATAGCGGCCAACCTCACGACGTCGAGCTCGCGCGCGGAGAGGTTGTGCGACTGTTGGGACGGAGGCGTGTTCATGTGCTGCAACAGCCTGACGGTGACCGACGGGCTGATGAGCGCATCACCGGTGACAGCAGCGCGCACGGCTTCGATGAGCAGGTTGGGGCCCGCGTCTTTCAGGAGGAACCCGCACGCGCCGTTCTTGAGCGCTGTGTGCACGTACTCGTCGTGGTCGAACGTCGTGCACACAACTACGTGCACGTCGTTCGCGATCTGTTTGAGCGCTTCGAGCCCGTCCATGCGGGGCATGCGGATGTCCATCAGCGCGACGTCCGGCTTGGTGCGGCGCGCCTCGGCCACGGCTTCGACGCCGTCCCGCGCCTCCGCCACGACTTCGATGTCGGGCTCGGCACCGAGAATCATGCCGAAGCCCGTGCGCACCATCGCCTGGTCGTCCGCGACGAGAACCCTGATCACGCGGTCGCCTTTCCGGTCGGGAGTGCGGCGTCGACGACCCAGCCGCCGTCGATGCCAGGCCCCGCCTTGATCCTGCCACCGAGCGACTGAACGCGTTCGGTGAGTCCGATGAGGCCGAAACCGTTTCCCGGCCTCGCGGGTTTGCCGTCGTTGGCTACCCGGACGGTCACCCAGTCCGGTGAGGTCTGGATCTGTACGTCCACTTTGGTCGCTTCATGCGCGTGTTTCCTGATGTTGGTCAACGACTCCATGACCACGCGGTGCACAGAGCTCGCGACCTCCAACGGCAGATCCGCCGTGTCGCCGTGGATTTCGAGGGATGCTCGTGGTTCGGCCTCGACCAACGGCTCGATGTCGACCATGCCCGCGACCGGCGCCACGGGGACGTCGTCGCGGAGCATGCCGACCATGCGGCGCATCGCCGTCATGGCCTCGCCGCCGGCTTCCTCGATTCGTTCGAGGGCCTGTCTGGCCTGCTCGGGGTTCCGTTCGACGATCCGGCTCGCGCCCTGGGCCAGCACGACCATGCCGGTGATGTGGTGGCCCACGAAGTCGTGCAGGTCCCGCGCGAACTCGGCCTTCTGCTCGGCTTTGACGGCCGCGACCTGCTTCTCCCTGGCGCTGGTGGTCAGCCGGACGTAGCCGACGGCCGTGATCACCGTGGTGGCCACGATCAGCAGGCCCATCACCTGGATCCAGTCGCCCTGGGCCGTGCCGTTCTGCAACGGCTGGGTGACCACCGCGGCGACGATCCAGGCGATCAGCGGGGCGTCCCACCAGGTCTTCGCACGGTAGGTGGTGATCACCAGGACGATCAGCAGCGACGCGGTCTCCGCCAACCCCCAGTCGCCCTCTTCGACCGGGTTGACCAGCGTGAACGTCAACGACGCAGTGGCTGCGACAGCAGCGAGCACGCGGTTGGGCCGCAACCAGGCGAGCGTGGGCAGCACGACGCAGACCAGCGCCGCCCAGCCGATCCACGGGTAGAGGCCGGGTGTCTTGAACACGCGGTACCACTGGTCCACGACCAACAGCGCGACCAGGCCCGCGAGCGCGCCGGACTTCCAGAGCATGCGGATGACCTTATGCACTTGTGGGTGTCCCGCAGATCGGCCGAAAGACAGAGGCGGGCCGTGCGCAGGAGGGAGGTTGGGGCTCGTCATTTGCCGTTTTCTTGGTCATGTGAACAACTTCGCTTCCGCCGCGGTCGACCTCGTGAAGGTGTACGGCTCCGGCGACACCGCGGTTCGAGCACTCGACGGGGTGACTGTCGGGTTCCCGCCTGCGGCCTTCAGCGCGATCATGGGGCCGTCCGGGTCGGGCAAGTCGACCCTGATGCACTGCCTGGCCGGGCTCGACACGGCCACGTCCGGCGCGGCGTTGCTGGGCGGCAAGGACCTCACGCGGCTCTCGGACAACGCGCTGACCAAGGTGCGGCGTGACCGGATCGGGTTCGTCTTCCAGGCGTTCAACCTGCTGCCGACGCTGACCGCCGAACAGAACGTCCTGCTCCCGCTGACCCTGGCCGGCCGCCGCGCCGACCGGGCCTGGTTCACGCAGCTCGTGAATGCGCTGGGGCTGTCGTCGCGGCTCGCGCACCGGCCATCGGAGTTGTCGGGCGGGCAGCAGCAGCGCGTGGCGTTGGCGCGCGCTCTGGTCACACGGCCTGACGTCATCTTCGCGGACGAGCCGACCGGCAACCTCGACTCCACGTCGTCCGCGGACGTGCTGAACCTGTTGCGGCAGGCGGTGCGGGACTTCGGGCAGACGATCGTGATGGTCACGCACGACGACCGTGCGGCCTCGTACGCCGACCACGTCGTGAGAATGGCCGACGGACGCGTTGTGCAGGCGGTCGCGGCATGAGGAAGTTCCTGCCCGTGCTGTCAATCATGATCGCGGCGTTCTTCGCCTACTCGACGGTGCTCGCGAAGGACATCACCGAGCGCTCGCTGGCCGTCAAGGCCGCTCAGCTGGTCGAGGTGTTCGCGCTGCTCGGCGCGTTCGTGACGGTCGCGATGATCGTGGCGGCGCTGGTGTCGACGTCGACGTTCCGGATCGTGTTCGCGCAACGGATGCGTGAGCTGGCGTTGTTGCGGGCCATCGGTGCTACCCGAGGTCGCCTGGCACGCGGACTGGTCGTCGAGGGAGCCCTGGTCGGGTTGCTCGCGTCGATCGCGGGCGTCGCACTGGCGGCCGGAGCCGGCCGGCTCGTGCCGCTGGCCGGACTGCCGGCGCCCGGATTTCCGCTGACACCGGCGCTGGTCGTGGTCGGCGGGTCGTTCGTGCTGACGACGCTCGCCGTGCTGGCACCCGCGTGGTCGGCGGCCAAGGTGTCGCCGCTGGAAGCTCTGCGGACGTCTGCCACGCAGGACGCGGAGAGCCGGATCGGGTTCCTGCGCTGGGCTTCCGGCTTGGTGCCGGCGCTCGGGGCGGTTCTGCTGCTGGTGAACGTCGCGATCGAGGGGCTGGCGACGGACAGGCGGCCGGCCGGGATGACCGAGGACCTGCTGCTGAAGACGACGATCAGCGGCACGCTGGCGTTCGTCGCGCTGATCCTGCTCGGGCCCGCACTGATGCCGCCGGTGCTGCGCCTGGTCGGGATTCCGTTGCGGCGCAGCACGATCGGGTCGCTCGCGGTCAGCGGGGTCGGTGGCGCGCCACGCCGGGCCGCGTCGGTCACCGCGATCGTCGCGCTGGGCGTCAGCCTGATCATCGCGACGGTGACCGGCGGGAACACGTTGTCCGGCCTCGGAAAGGCCGAGATGGCGAGCGCCTACCCGGCCGACCTGGAGTTCACCGGACCCGTCGATGTCCAGCAGCTGCGCGACGCCGGGCTGACCGACGTCCTCACGTACCGGCGCACCGAGCTCAAGATCGACCGGTGGACCATGGAGGGCACCGACCTCGATCTGAGCAAGGTGCGCGACCTCGACGACTTCGTGATGGAGAGCGGGTCGGTCGCGGACATGGGTCCCGGCAAGATCATCCTGTCCACGTACACCGCCGGGTTGATCGGGATCTCCGCCGGCGCGCACATCCTGGTCAACGGCAAGGAGACCACCGTCGCGGCCGTCGTGTACGGGGGTGTTCCGCTTGGGAGTGCGCTGATCCATTCGTCCGATGTGGATGGACCTGTCGCGGGCGCGTTGGCGAACGGCGACAAGGCTCGGGTGCCTGCCGGGATCGAGTTCGAGTCGCTCGCGGACCGCCGTGCTGCCAAGGAGAACTGGTTCGCCACATTGGTCGCGGTTGCGCTGGGGCTGCTGTTCCTCACGATTCTGATCGCCGTCGTGGGTGTAGGCTCGACCACGGCGTTGTCGGTGGTCGAACGAACTCGTGAATCCGGGCTGTTGCGCGCGATCGGGTTGACGCGCAAGGAACTCAGCCGCATGGTCACGGCCGAAGCCGGGCTGTACGGGGTGATCGGTGCCCTGATCGGGCTCGCCATCGGGATTCCCTACGCGTGGCTCGCGATCATCGCTTTGGGCGTGGACTGGCCGTTGCAGGTGCCCGTCGTGGCCGTCGGATCGGTGGTGCTGATTCTGGCCGCGCTCACGGCAGGCGCGGGGCTGCTGCCTGCCCGGCGTGCGGCGCGGGTGAGCCCGGTGGCGGCACTTCACTCGATCCAGTGAGGTGTACGGGATACCAGACCGGGTACCCGAACTGCATCGGGAGGTGATGCAGTCATGGGTTTCGATGAACTCAAGGACAAGGCGAAGGACCTGATCGGCCAGCACGGAGACAAGGTCGACGAGGGTGTCGAGCGCGCAGGGCAGTTCGCCGACGAGAAGACCGGCGGCAAGCACACTGAGCACATCGACAAGGGTGAGGACAAGCTCAAGGAAGGGCTCCGGAATTTCGGCGGTCAGCAGCAGTGATCGCTCGAAACCGGTACCGGCGAAAGTGATGTCCCCTCACCGTTGACAAGCCTGCCACCATCGTTCGTGGGAGCGCTCTCACGCGCTCGTTCGGAGGGTTGGCAATGAGGCTTGCTCGACAAAGAACATCCATCGCCTTGGCAGCGGCCAGCGTGCTCACCGTGAGTGCGCTGGTCGCTGTCGCCCAGCAGACCAGCGCCGCGCTTCCACCTCCCCCCGCCGGGTGGACGCAGGTGTTCGGCGACGACTTCACCGGACCCGCGAACTCGTTGCCCAACACCGGAAACTGGCGGTTCTCCCTGGGCCACGGCTATCCGGGAGGGCCGGGGAACTGGGGCACCGGCGAGATCGCCGCGCACACCAACAACCCGGCCAACGTCTCGTTGGACGGCGGCGGGAACCTGCGCATCACGCCACGTCGTGACGGCGCGGGCAACTGGACGTCAGCGCGCATCGAGACCAACGCGCAGAACTTCAAGGCGCCCACCGGTGGCGTGCTGCGGATGGAAGCGCGGATCCAGATGCCGAACGTCTCCGGTGCCGCTGCGCTGGGGTACTGGCCCGCGTTCTGGGCGCTGGGGTCGCCGTACCGCGGGAACTGGTGGAACTGGCCCGGCGTCGGCGAGTTCGACATGATGGAGAACGTCAACGGCGTCAACCGCGTGTGGGGCGTGCTGCACTGCGGCGTCTCGCCCGGCGGGCCGTGCAACGAGAAGAACGGCATCGCGAACAGCCGGCCGTGCCCCGGCGCCTCGTGCCAGGGCGGATTCCACACGTACCGTTTCGAATGGGACGCCTCGGTCTCGCCGCAACAGTTCCGCTGGTACGTGGACGGCGAGCTGTTCCACCAGGTCAACCAGAACCAGCTGCCCGCGGACACGTGGAACCAGATGACCGGGCACGCCGGGTACTTCATCATCCTGAACGTCGCGATCGGCGGCGAGTTCCCGGACAACTACTCCGGCACTCACACACCAGGACCGGGGATCGTGCCGGGCGTGCCGATGGTCATCGACTACGTGGGCGTGTGGACGCGCGGCACCGGCGGCGGGCCCACGACCACCACCACTCCCCCGCCGACGTGCGGGCCACTGCTGTCGCGGAACCGGCCGACGTCGGCATCGAGCGTGGAGAGCGGGAACCAGGCGGCGGCGTTCGCGGTCGACGGGTCGATGTCGACGCGCTGGTCTTCCGCGCACAGCGAACCGCATTGGTGGCAGGTCGACCTCGGGTCGTCGAAGGCCTTGTCGCGCGTGCGGATCAACTGGGAGGCCGCGTACGGGCGTGCGTACTCGATCCAGCTGTCCGACAACGGGAGCTCGTGGCGTGAGGCCTATTCCACGTTCACCGGCTCGGGCGGTGTGGAGGACATCGGAATTTCCGGTAGCGCACGATATGTGAGGTTCAACGGCATGAACCGCGGCACCGTCTACGGGTTCTCGTTCTGGGAGTTCGAGGTCTTCGGCACGTGTGGATCACAGCCAACCACCACATCGACGGAACCTCCTGGCGGCGGGACATACCCAGCGTGGGCGTCTGGGACTGCCTATGCGGTTGGTTCGCGTGTGAGTTACGCCGGATTGGACTATCAGTGCCTCCAGGCGCACACGTCGATCACGAGCTGGGAACCGCCGAACGCGGCCTCGCTCTGGCAGCGTCTCTGAGTCACTTCCGCGATCCCGGCGGCACGGTTACCGTCGTTCGCCGGGGTCGCGGAGGTGAAGGTGGATCCGAGCGGGGTGACGAGAGCTGCACGGCTGACCGCGTTAGCCGCGTTGTGCCTGGTCACCGTCGTTTTGCTGCTGCCCGCGGCCATCAGCGTGAGCACCGGCGGGGCGGTGCCCGCGTTCCTCGGCGAGTTCGGCCGGTGGCTGTGGCCCGCCGTCGGCGTGATGGTGCTCGTCGCGATCGGTCTCGCGGTCTGGGAACGTGTGCGCGGTCACGAGACCAGCAACCGCACCGCCGCCCTGGACCGCGTCGAGGCGCGGGTGAAGTCGTTGCTGGCCTCGTCGCTGGCCGCGCAGACCCAGATCAAGCTCGGCGTGCTGCGGCAGCCGCAGCTCTCGGTGCGCGCCGAGGGCGAGGAGATCTCCTCTGCGGACCTGGAAGCCGTTTACGACCGCCTCGGCCACACCATGGTCCTCGTCGGACCGGTCGGCAGCGGGCGGTCCACGTTGTTGCGCGAGCTTTGCCTGGTGCTGGTCGAACGTGCGCGCAACGACCCGGACGCGCCGATTCCCGTTGTCGTGGACTTGGCGACGTGGCGCGCGTACGGCACCCGCAAGCCGACGGAGTTCACCGCGTGGCTGCTGCGCGAGATGAACCGCCGCTACGGCATCAGCCGCTCGGCGGGCACGATCTGGCTGCGCCGCGAGCGGGTCGTCGTGCTCATCGACGGCCTCGACGAGGTACCGCGGGTCGACCGCGCGCTCTGCGAGGCCGAGCTCGCGCCGTTCGCGTCCGTGGTGTGCTCGACCGAGCCGATCGAGAACCTGCCGTCGGTGTACGTCGAACCGTTGTCGCGCGGACAGGTGCTGGAGTACATCGCGTCGGTCAGCCCTCGGCTCGACAGCCTGGAGTCAGCCCTGACGCCGGCGATCTGGGAACGGCTGGACTCGCCGCTGGCGCTGAACCTGGTGGCGCTGACGCACCTCGATCGTCAGGTCGACACGATCGGCACCGACTTCGTGGGCTCCTTCGTGGTGGAAAGGCTTTCCGCCCAACGTGCCGCGGGGCCGACCATCCGCGCGTTGAAGTTCCTCGCGCGGTTGGACCGGCCAGACCTCGGTGCGCCCGTGCACATGCCGCACCGCCGTGCGTGGCTCCCGCTGCTGCCGACCCGCCCGTTGTGGTTGTTGTTCGTGCGCGCGGTGCCTGCCGCATATGCCGGTGGTGTGTGCGCCGTGGCGTTCATTACCGGGCTGCAGCTCGGAATGTGGCCGGCATTGGTGTTCGCGGTCTCAGCTTCTTTGTTGCTGATCCTGGTCAACAAGTTGCCGCGGGTCTTTCACCCGCCCGGACGCGCCCACGGGATCATCACCGCCGCCCTGGGATTCGTGGCAGGCGTGTTCGCCGGTTTCCTGGTTGCCCTGGCGGGATTGTGGCTCGGTGGCATCGGCACGCCGTGGCCTTACGCCGTGGCATATGTGTTCGTCGTGGTGGCGACCATTTTCCTGGCTTTGGGTTTTGTGCCGGGCGACGCACCTGTGCCGTGGGCGGTGCTGATCGCGGCCGCGCCCGGTGTGTCGATGATCTGGACCGGCCCGTACGCGGTGCTGGCGGGCATGGGAATCGGTTTCTCGGCGGGCGTGGCGGGCGGAGTGTTCGCCGCGGCGGTGGGACGTGTGTGGCGCACGGTGCGCCCGGGACAACAGCAACGCATGCGCCTCGGACGCCCGTGGTGGATTCAGCCGGTCGTCCCGGTCCTCGGACTGGCCGGGGTGCTGGGCGGGCTCGGCGGCTTTGGATCTTGGGGCACCGCACTGGGTGTGGCGCTCGGGCTGTTGGTGACACCGACCGCCGCTCGCGACTACGTCTGGCCGTTCGACGCGCTGGCCGAGGTGGCTGCGGAGGGACTCACGCGGCCGCTGTCGCTGGGCGAGTTGTCGTTCCGGCGCAAGGCTTTGCTGCACCTCGCCCAGGACCGGCTGCTGCTCACCCGCGTCGACGGCGAGTACCGCTTCGCCCATGTGGCGCTGCGGGACCATTTAGCGAAATGTGACCCAACCGCGCTGGTTCGCGCCACGCGTCGTTGAACCTTCCCGATCTGCGGGCCGTACGGCCTGACAGAAAGGTCGGGTGTTGCGCATGCGCTGGTCGAAGGGGTGGATCGCGGGTGCCGGGGTGTTCTCGGTAGTCGCGGCCATCGGAGGAGCGGCCTTCGCCCTTGCCGGATCGGGAGCTTCGGTTTCGCAGTCGGGGGTGGCAGGTAAAGAGGTCTGCGGAGGGCAGCGGCTGACGCTGGTCGACTCGGCTGGTGCTGCCGGGGTGTTGTCGGATCAGTTGCCGGTCGGGACGTCCTTGCGAATCACGAATCTCGCCAACGGGCGGGCTGCGACCATTGCGGTCGCTGGGGTTTCTCGCGGATGTGCCGCGCTGAACACGGCGGCGTTCGATTTGCTGCAGACGCCGGAGTCCGCGCGGGGTGGGGCGGAAAGCGTTCTCCGGCGGGTTCGGGTGGAGATCGTGGGGAATGCTCCTGCGCCGGTTCGTGCTCCTGCTTTGTCCTCGTCGTCGCGGGTTCGGCCTACGGGAGTGGTCGGGCAGGTTGTTTGCGATGGGGCGACTGTGGGGTTGTCGGCTGTTGGTGGGGCGCCTGGGGCCTTTTCGTCTTCGTTGCCGGTGGGGACTTCGGTGCGGGTCACCAACTTGGACAACGGGAAGCAGGCGATCTTTCGGATTGTCGGAGTTGGGTCTGCGTGTGTGGTGTTGAACAGCGCGGCTTTCGGGGCGGTTGGGGAGTCGGGGAAGAATCTGATCAAGAGGGCGCAGATTGAAAAGGTGACCTGAGCCGGGGTGGCCGCTTGCGCGCCGTGCGATGGTCGGCTTGCCGGGGCGCCCGGAGTCAAGCCCAATCGCTTTGCAGCATGGGCACGTTGACGCCGAACACGTCGGTCATCACCGCTCGCCTGCGGCCTCGCGAGATCTAGCGCGTGCGGGGGCGGGGGGCGGGCGGGGTTACCAGTCCATTGGCTCGTCTGGTTCTTCTGGGGTCGGCCACTCGTCTTCGTCGGCGGTGGTGGAGCCCCAGGCTGCGGCGCCCTGTGGGGTGGATTTGGGCCTGGACTTGGGTTTTGAAGGCTCTTCGGTGGTGGCGGGTGGCGCGGTTGAGGTGGGGGTGCCGCCTGCTACGACTTCGAGGATCTGGTCGCCGTACTTGGCGAGTTTTGCTTGGCCCACACCGCTCACGGCGCCCAGAGCGGACAGCGACGAGGGGCGGCTGGCGGCGATGGACTTCAGGGTGGCGTCGTGGAAGATGACGTAGGCCGGGACGCCTTGTTCGCGAGAT
Organism: Lentzea sp. NPDC006480; assembly: GCF_040611995.1. Taxonomy (NCBI): domain Bacteria; kingdom Bacillati; phylum Actinomycetota; class Actinomycetes; order Pseudonocardiales; family Pseudonocardiaceae; genus Lentzea; species Lentzea sp. NPDC006480. Next base: position 82,003 of record NZ_JBEXPJ010000013.1, on the reverse strand, counting down.
TGCTGGGCTCGCCATTCGCGCAGGGTCTCGTAGAGCGGGGTGGCCTCCGGGGTGAGGTCGACCTTTTGCTTGGCGGCGGCGCCTGAGGCGGCTGCTCGGGTGGTCGAGCGGGTCGGGGCCGGGTCCTTGCGGAGGTGGACCTCGCGTTTGCGGCTCAGGACTTCCGAGCTTGCTTCGGTGAGGACGAGGGTGGAGTACTCGCCTTCCACGGCCAGGAGGCCATGGGCCAGGAGTTGGCGGACCACGCCTCGCCACTCGCTTTCGTTCAGGTCCTCGCCGAGGCCGAAGGTGCTGAGCTGGTCGTGGTCGAACTGGATGACCTTGGCGGTCTTGCGGCCCAGGAGGATGTCGATGGACTGGCCCGCGCCGAACTTCTGGTTGCGTTCCTTGCGCAGGCGCCAGACCGTGGAGAGCATCTTCTGGGCTGCGACCGTGCCGTCCCAGGACTCCGGTGGGGTCAGGCAGGTGTCGCAGTTGTTGCAGGGGACGCCGGTCTGGCCGAAGTAGTCGAGCAGCATCGTGCGGCGGCACGTGATGGTTTCGCAGAGGGCGAGCATCGCGTCGAGGTGAGCCTGGGAGCGGCGGCGGAAGGCCAGGTCGCCTTCTGACGACTCGATCATCTTGCGCTGCTGCACGACGTCGCTGAGGCCGTAGGCGAGCCAGGCGGTGGACGGGAGGCCGTCGCGGCCCGCTCGGCCCGTTTCCTGGTAGTAGCCCTCGACCGACTTGGGGAGGTCGAGGTGGGCGACGAAGCGGACGTCCGGTTTGTCGATGCCCATGCCGAAGGCGATGGTGGCGACCATGATCAGGCCGTCCTCGCGGAGGAAGCGGGCCTGGTTGCGCTGGCGGGTCTGGGCGTCGAGGCCCGCGTGGTACGGGAGGGCTTTGATGCCGTTGGCCACCAGGAACTCGGCGGTCTTCTCGACGGAGGCGCGGGAGAGGCAGTAGACGATGCCGGCGTCGCCGTCGTGCTCGGTGCGAAGCAGGTCCAGGAGCTGCTTCTTGGGTTCCTTCTTCGCGACGATGCGGTACTGGATGTTCGGGCGGTCGAAGCTCGAAACGAACTGGCGACCCTCGCCCAGGTCGAGGCGCGTGAGGATTTCCTTGCGCGTGGCGTCCGTCGCGGTGGCGGTGAGGGCGATGCGCGGGACCTTGGGCCAGCGCTCGTGCAGCTGGGCCAGGGAGAGGTAGTCCGGGCGGAAGTCGTGGCCCCACTGGGAGACGCAGTGCGCCTCGTCGATCGCGAACAGGGCGATCTCGCCCTGGTCGAGCAGCCGCAGGGTGGCCTCGGACGTGAAGCGTTCCGGAGCCAGGTAGAGCAGGTCGAGCTCGCCGTTGACGAACTCGGCCTCGACCATGCGCCGCTCGTCCCACGACAGCGAGGAGTTCAGGAAGCCCGCGCGCACGCCGACGGCGCGCAGGGCCTCGACCTGGTCCTGCATCAGGGCGATGAGCGGCGAGATCACCACGCCGGTGCCCCGGCGGACCAAGGCGGGGACCTGATAGCACAACGACTTGCCGCCGCCGGTCGGCATCAGCACGAGCGCGTCGCCGCCCGCGATCACGTGCTCGACGATGTCGGCCTGGTCGCCGCGGAACTCGGGGTACCCGAAGACGCGCTGCAGAACCTGCAGCGCGTCTCCGAGAGCAACACCGCCTGTTGAACCCATGCCGCCGATGCTAGCGAGCAGCACCGACAGTCCGGGTCGCTAGCCCAGCTCGCCCTTCGTACCTGCGGAAACGCTGAACGCGGTGAGCGCGTCAGCGGATGCCGACGGCACCGAGCCCCGCATCGGGATCCGCACCGACGTGTCCGCCAGGTCGTAGGTCAGCCTCGGCAGCTGGCTCGGTTTGGCGGTCGCACTCGAGTCCGTTCCGGCGATCAGCAGACCCAGCCGGTGTCCTGCAGGGAGCAGATGGTCCGTTGTGGACAGTCGGAACGTCATGCGGTACTTGGTTCCCGGCGTGATCGTGCGCGGGGTGGAGAGAGACGCGTAGTTCGCGAGATCTGCCCATCCGCGTGCGATGACCTGCGCGTCGACGTCGCCGGCCGTTGCCTCCGTGTTGCGGTAGCAGGCGTCATCGCCGGTACGGCTCTCACCCCAGCACGACTCGGTGGTCAGGGTCCGGATGCCCTCACCGGTCCGCACCCGAGCCGGGCCGTAGTCGACGAGGTATGCCGTCAGGTGCGCGGTCGGCGTCGACGACGACACGCCCACCGTGATCGACGACGTGCCCGCGATGCGCAGGTCCGACGTCAGCGCCGCCGTCGAGTAGATCGCCCGGCCGGTGTTCGAGCCGGACAGCCAGTTCGACGGGGTGCCGCTGCCGTTGTCGGTGAACGCGGTCGTACCGGTGCCAGGTGCCGTGCCGAGACCCGAAGAAGAGGGGCGCAGCACGGTGCTGACGGTCCCCGCGGGCGGCCACGTCTGGTCGTCCGCCCACTGGTCCGGCGCGCGCTCTGCGGACACCTGAGGCTCGTTCTCGATGCCGTTCGGCACGTTCAGCAGCCAGCGGTCGAACCACCGGTGCAGCGTCGAGACCCACTCACCACGCCGGAAGTCGAACGGGTCGACGTGCGCGGTCTGCGAGAACCACAGCTTCTTCGGCACCGACGCGGGCACCGCGTCCCAGAACTGGCCGAACTGCACCGTCTTGACGTTGAGATCGTTCTGCCCGTGGATCGCGAAGATCGACGCCTTCACGCGCGAGGCGTTGCGCACGAAGTCACGTGCCTGCCACATCGCCGTGTAGTCGCCGTTGGACGGAGCGCCGTTCGTCATCTGCGTGCGCACCGCACCACACCGTGAGCGCGCATTGGAGTTCTCGAACCCCGATCCCAGGCTGGTCGGCGTGCCGAAGCCGGTGAACGAGACGCCGTCCGAGCGGAACCAGTCGTACCAGGAGCTGATGCCCGCGATCGGCACGATCGTCTTCAGCCCGTCGACCCCGGTGGCCGCCACGCCGTTCGCGACCGAGCCGTCCCAGGACTTGCCGATCATGCCGACGGCGCCGGTCGACCAGGAGGCGGTCTTCGTCGTCGAGCCGGTCTGGGTGGTGTAGCCGGTGCGCCGGCCGTTCAGCCAGTCGATCACGGCGGTGCCGGAGGTGATCTCCGACTGGCCGCCGACGTCGACGCAGCCGCGCGACCGGTTCGTGCCGAGGAAGTCGACCAGCACGACGGCATAGCCGCGCGGCACGAAGTAGTTGTCGTAGAAGAGCGGGAACTTCACCGGCACGCCGGCGGAGTCGTAGGTCTTGATCTCGGACTCGTTCCCGCGACCCGTGCTCTGGTAGTACGGGCTGGCCTCCATGATCACGGGCACGCGCCCGGTCGTGGAGGGTCTGATGATGTCCGCGGTCACCCGGTCGGGAGTGCCGTCGCCGTCCAGATCGAGGCCGGTGTCGACGTAGACGGTCTCGCGGACCGCGTCGGCCATCGAGTGGATCGGCGCGGACACGCCGCCGGACAGGGAGAACGCCGGTGTCGCCGCTGTGGCAGGGATTGGCGTCAGGGTCAGGGCCCCTGCTAACGCCACTACAACACGAACACGCTTCATAGAGTTTCACGCTAAGGAGTGACGATGCCACCCGTCAGAGCCGAAAGGATTGACCCTCAGCGGTTGCGGCCACTACGCCCGGTGGCGAATATTCGACCTTCGTGAGCTTCACCTTCGAACCGGCGCGCACCCGTGTCGTCTTCGGGCGCGGCACCGCCGCCTCCGTGCGCGACGAGTGTCAGCGGCTCGGCGCCACGCGAGTGCTGCTGATCGCCCGGCACGGCGGTGACAAGGTCGCGGCCGAGCTCGGTCCGCTGCTCGCCGCCCGGTTCACCGGCGCGACGATGCACACCCCGGTCGAGGTCACGGAGCGCGCGCTCGCGTTGTTGCGCGAGCACGGCGCGGACTGCGTGGTGTCGGTCGGCGGCGGGTCGAGCACCGGGCTCGCGAAGGCGCTCTCAGTGCGCGCGGGCGTGCCGCAGATCATCATCCCGACCACCTACGCGGGTTCCGAGGTCACGCCGGTGCTCGGCGAGACGGCGTCGGGGCTGAAGAAGACGCGGCGCGACGCGGCGGTCCAGCCGGACACGGTGATCTACGACGTCGACCTCACGCTGGACCTGCCGTTGGACGTCACGGTGACAAGCGCGCTCAACGCTCTCGCGCACGCCGTCACCGCGAGGGGCAACGAGAACCCGCTGATCGACGCGATCGCGACCAAGGCGATCGACGGCATTTTGCACGCTTTGGGCGGAAATCCGTCCACTGTGGATGCGCGGACCGAGCTGCTCCAGTCGGCCTGGCTCGCGGGCACCTGTCTCGCCGGCGTTCCGATGGGGCTGCACCACAAGCTCGCGCACGTTCTGGGCGGTTCGTTCGGTTTACCCCATGCGGCGACGCACGCGGCGTTGCTCTCCCACACGGCGCCCGCCGACCTGGCCGGACGCATCCACGACACCGCCACCAGGTTCGGAGCAGTCACGTCACTGCGGGAACTGGGGATGGCGGAGTCCGATTTGCCCCGGGCCGCGGAGATCGCCGAGCACCCCGACGCGTTGCGGGTGCTGACGAAGGCATGGCGAGACGCGCCAACCGGCTGAGTGGTTGTCATTCTTAAGGCTGATGTTCACAGCTGTGAATCACAACCAAACTCCGATGTGGACCTGAAGATCTGCTGATGAAATAGAGGCATGCTCAACCCCCTGGATCTGACCCTGCTACACGGGCCGATCCCGACCGCCGCGACCGTTGCCGCTGTTGGCGCGTTGACATACCTCGCGATCAGGAAGAACCGGACCTGGTGGACCAGGGTTCTCCCGATCGTGGTGCTGGCGTGCGTCGTGGTCGTGTTCGCGCTGAGCTACGTGGTCGACCACGTGTGGAAGCCCTGGCCGGAACCGTTGCCGGTGATCCTCACGATCTGGGCCGGGGCCGCCCTGACCGCATTGTCGCTGGCGGCCGTCCGGCTGCGTTCGGCGAGGTGGTACGTCAGCGTGCTGAACGTGGTGCTGGCGCTGGGCGTCACCGCGAGCGCCATGGTCGCCACCAACGCGCACTTCGGCCAGTACCCGACCGCGCGCGCGGTGCTGGACGTCTTCAGGAACGACCGGGTCGACCTGCACGAGGCCTCGCCTCCCCCGTCCGGCGTGATCGAGGTGCCTCCCGGCAAGACGCTCATGGACGTGTGGAAGAAACCCGCGGACCTGCCGGACAAGGGCACGGTGTCCGAGACCGCCATCCCCGGTGGTTTTCCGGCGCGTCCGGCCTGGATCTACCTGCCGCCCGCCTACCACGCGACGCCGCGGCCGAAGCTGCCCGTCATCGTGCTGCTGGCCGGTCAGCCCGGCAACCCGCGCGACTGGTTCGACGGCGGCCGGATCACGGACAACATGGACGCCTACGCGCGCGATCACGCGGGTCTCGCGCCGATCGTCGTGGTCGCCGACCAGCTCGGTGCGGCGACGGCGAACCCGCTGTGCGTCGACTCCCCGCTGGGGCAGTCGGAGACGTACCTGGCACGCGACGTGCCGACGTGGCTCAAGCAACGGCTGACCGTCGACGAGCGCCGCGAGGCGTGGACCATCGCGGGCTTCTCCCACGGCGCCACGTGCTCGGTGCAGCTCGCCGTGCGCGCGCCGGACGTGTACGGAAACTTCATCGCCCTCGCTCCTCAACCTGAGCCGTCGCTCAGCAATCGCCAGGAGACCGTGAAGGCGGCTTTCGGCGGCGACGAGGCCGCGTTCCACCGGGTCAACCCGATGGACATCCTCGCGCGCCAACGCTTCCCGCAGACCGCGGGCACCATCGTCGCGGGCCGCGACGACGCCACGTACCGCAAAGCGGACGCCGAGGTGTACGAGGCCTGCCGCAAGGCTGGAATGGACATGCAGTGGAAAGAAACGCCGTCGGGTCACGACTGGAACATGGCACGGGAGGGCTTTTACGGGTCTCTGCCGCGGCTCGCGCGACGAGCAGGGCTGGCCAGTTGATCGGCAGGTTGTTCCGCAGCGCACCTCTGACGTGCACGTTCCTGATCGTCTTCTGGACCGTCGGGGCGTTCACCGGTGCGGTCGGCGGTGCGAGCGACGAGCTGCTCGGGCTGGTCGGGTTCGGCACCGACGCTCCGCTGTGGACGGTGCTCAGCTCGGCGCTGTGGTCGATGGACCTGCTGGGGTACGTGGCGACGACGGTGCTGCTGCTGGTCTTCGGGCCGCTGGCGGAGCGGTCGTTCGGCACGCTGCGGACGGCGGCGATCTTCCTGACGTCGCACGTGCTGGGCTCGTTCTTCGGGCTCGGCGTGGTGCTGCTCGGGCGGGACGTGCACTGGTCGTGGCTCGAGTCGCTGGTGGGCGAGGTCGCGGCGGGGCCGTCGATCGGCGGGGTGGGCCTGGCGCTCGCGCTGACCTTCCGGCTGCCGCCGTTGTGGAGGCGCCGCGTCCGGCTGTTGATGATCTTGTCGGTGCTGGTCCTTACGCTGTACTCGGGTTGGCTGGAAGACGTGCTCCGGCTGTCCGGTGGCGTGGCCGGACTGCTGATCGGGGCGTTGTTCCTGAAGCGCGGCGCTGAACGCGTTCAGCGCTCGTTCCAGGAGACCCGCGTGCTGGTGGCGTTGCTGCTCGCGGCGTCGGCTCTCGGGCCGGTGGTGTCGATGATGTCGCCGTTCCCCAACGGCCCCCTGTGGTGGTTCGCGGACGTCGTGGCGGTCGTGCAGCCCTCGCAGGAGGACGTCGACGCGGTGTGCGGCGGTTCGGACACGGTCGAGCTGTGCCGGACGATGATGATCCAGTTGTCGTACGGCAGGTTCCCCGCGTTCGTGATGTCACTGCTGCCGGCGTTGCTGCTCCTCGTGCTGGCGGAGGGGCTGCGGCGGGGCCGGCGGTTCGCGTGGTGGTCGGCGCTGGTGTGCAACGTGGCGTACTCCGCGTTCATCGGGTGGTACGTCGTGGACGCCGCGCGGATCCCGGACATCGGCGCGCTGGAGGTCGTGTTCTCCTACAGCGTCCCGATGCTCGCACCGCTCGCGATCACCGTGGTGTTGTTGCTGACGCGCAGGCACTTCGCCGTGCGTCTGCCTCGGCATGCCGTCCGGAAGTTCTGGCGGTTCACGCTGGGCAGCGTGGCGTTGCTGTCGGCGCTGTACGTCTTCGGTGGATACCTGGTCCGCGACCAGTTCTCGCCGGAGCCGGGTTTCGCCGAGCTGCTCGCGGACCTGCCTACGCGGTTCCTGCCGCCGGGCTACCTGCCCGGCCTGGTGCCGCTGCAGTTCTCCGCGGAGGGGTTCGTCGGGACGCTGCTGTTCGAGTACACGGGCGTGGTGTTCTGGCTGATCGTGCTGGCCGGTCTGCTGATGGCGTCGTGGCGTTCGTGGCCGTCGTCGTGCGAGAAGGAGGCGGCGCACGCTCGCGACCTGATGCGGCGCTACGGCGGTTCGTCGTTGTCGTACATGACGACGTGGCGCGGCAACCAGTACTGGTTCACCCCGGACGGGGAGAACGCCATCGCGTACCGGGTGGTGGCGACGATCGCGCTGACGGTCGGCGACCCGATCGGCCCGGCGCGGGTCGACGCCGTGCGCGGGTTCGCGGAGTTCTGCGCCCGCAACGGGTGGACGCCGTGCCTGTACAGCGTGGGCGCGGAGACGAGGGAGGCGGTGGAAGGTCTCGGGTGGTCGGCGGTGCAGGTCGCCGAGGACACCGTGATCGAACTGGACACACTGGCGTTCACCGGCAAGAAGTGGCAGGACGTGCGCACGGCCCTGAACAAGGCCGCGAAGGCCGGCATCACGGCCGAGTGGTGCACGTACGCTGACGCGCCATACGCGATCACGGACCAGATCCGCTCGATCTCGGCGGAGTGGGTGGCCGAGAAGGGCCTGCCGGAGATGGGCTTCACGCTGGGCGGCCTGGAGGAGCTGGCCGGCGACGGTGTCCGCTGCCTGCTGGCGGTCGACGGCGACCGCACCGTGCACGGCATCACCAGCTGGCTGCCGGTGTACGCCGACGGCGAGGTCATCGGGTACACGCTCGACTTCATGCGCCGCCGCGCGAACGGCTTCCGCGGCTCGATGGAGTTCCTGATCGCCTCTGCCGCACAACAACTTCAGACCGAGGGTGCCCGGTTCCTGAGCCTGTCCGGCGCGCCACTGGCCCGCCTGGACCGCGGCGAACGCCCCAGGGCGCTGCAACGCGTCCTCGACTTCACCGGCCAGGTGCTGGAGCCGGTGTACGGCTTCCGCTCGCTGTTCGCGTTCAAGGCGAAGTTCCAGCCGTCCTACCGCCCGATGTTCATGGCCTACCCGGACTCGGCCGCGCTGCCCCGCATCGCGAACGCGGTGAGCCGCGCCTACCTGCCGCATCTCAACGCGCGTCAGGGAATCCGGCTCGCGAGCAAGATGATCATTCGGACTCGGGAGCGCGTGAGCACGCGCTGAGGTTGCGGGCGCGTCAGCGGTGGGTGGATCGTGGCGTCAGCCTGGGCTTCGACCGGTGACCGCTGACGCCAGCTCCACATCCACGTCCTGATCGACGCGAGCGCGCACTCACGAGCGGAGGACCTCGTCATCCGCCTTTGCCTTCCAGGGGAGAATCGGTGTCGGACCTGGGGTCTCGCCGGGTGGCCGACGAGCACAGCGGCACGCACACCCGGACATGCCGGCGCCAGCCCCTGCGTCCCCGTCCTGATCGGCCATGGGCGCGCGACCACGCACGGTCGAACCCGCTAGGCCGAAAGGGTGGTGACGTGATCCTCGTGGTCACGGCTGACCGTCGCTGAGCGAAGATGCGCCGATGACCGTGCGGGGCAATCTGCCTGCCCAGACCACGACGTTCATCGGACGCCGGGCGGTGCTCGCCGAAACCGAGGCGCTCCTCGGCAAAGCCAGGCTGGTCACGCTGGTCGGTGCGGGCGGTGTCGGCAAGACGCGCATCGCCGTGGAGACCGGGCGGGCCGTGGCACGGGCTGGGGTGTTCCAGCACGGGGTGTGGGTGGTGCCGCTCGCGGACCTCAAGGATCCGGCGTTGCTGGCGCGGACGGTCGCGGCGGAGTTGCGGATCGTCGACAACTCGCCTGACGCGGGACTCGGGCGGCTCGTGGAGTCGTTGTACGACAAGCATTTGATGCTCGTGCTGGACAACTGCGAGCATCTGCTGGAGCCGGTGCGGCGCCTGGTGCACCACTTGTTGCGCGACTGCGAGGGGCTGACGATCCTCACGACGTCGCGGGAGCAGCTCGGCATGTACGGCGAGCATCTGCTGTGGGTGCCGTCGTTGGGCGAGGACGCGGTGCAGCTGTTCCTGGAGCGCGCGGAGACGGCCGGGGCGGTGTTGAGCGACGTTGATCTGCCTGACGCCGGTGCGTTGTGCCGGGCGTTGGACGGGCTGCCGCTCGCGATCGAACTGGCGGCGGCGCGCGTGGCCGAGATGTCGTTGACGGACGTGCTGGAGCAGCTGGCCGGGGGCACGCACCGCGTCACGCTGGAGCGGGCGTTCGAGTGGGCGGCGCGGCAGTGCACGGACGAGGAGCGGCGGCTGTGGGCGACGCTGTCGGTGTTCCCGGCGGACTTCGATCTGGCCGCGGCGGAGGCGGTGGCGGGCGGGGACGTGCCGGCGTCGTTGTCGGCGCTGGTGCGGAAGTCGATCGTGGTGGCGACGACGAGTCCGGTCACGCGACGGACGCGCTACCGGTTGTTGGACACCGTGTCGCAGTTCGGTGCGCGTCTGCTCGCGGAGGAGCACGAACCGTTGCGGCGGCACGTGTTGCACTACGGCGAGTTCGTGGACGAGGCGGCGCGCTCGTGGTTCTCGCCGGACGAGGCGCTGTGGATGGCGCGGCTGCGGGAGGAGTGGCCGAACATCCGCGCCGCCGTCGGGTACGCGCTCGGCACTGCCGACCTCGCCGAGACCGGCACCGTGATGGCGATGAACGTGCAGCGGAGCCGTTTCACGTCGTTCGCCGGCATTCTCGGGCAGGCGTGCGACCTGCTCGCGTTGGCGCGCAAGGTGATCACCGAGCCGCCGTTGCGAACGTCGTTGCTGGCGCACTGCGCGTACCTGGCGCAGGCGCAAGGAGACATGTCGGCAGCGATTCCGTTGCTGGACGAGGCGCGCGCGTTGCCGCGGATGCGGATGACCGACGTGCATCTGGTGTTCGTCGAGGCCACGAACCTCTTCTACGTGGAGGGCTCATCGGACTGTGTGCCGCTGTACGCGCGCGCTGTCGAACTGTCCCGTGAGTACGCATCGCCGGGAGACACGTACATCACCGAGCTGATGCACGCGATGGCGACGTGTTTCCTGATGGACGCGGAGGCCGCGGACAAGGCCACGACCGGGTTGATCAGGCTGGCGGAGGGCAACGGCGTCGGCTGGTCGCACGCGTGGGGGCTGTGGCTTCAGGCGCTTTACGAGTTGCTGCACGGCGATCCGGCGCTGGTGCACCCGCTGGCGGTCGAGGCGTTGCGCATCCAGCTGGTGCTCGGTGACACCTGGGGTCCCGCGTACAGCCTGTGGTTGCTCGCCTGCACGTGCGCGGAGTTGGGCGCGCACGACCGCGCGGCGCGGTTGCTGGGCGCGCTGCGGTCGCAGGAACGGGTTTCGCGGATCTCGTTCGGGAGCATGAAGCCGTTCCAGAAGATGCTGGAACGGGCCGACCGGACCGTGCGCCGCGCGTTGGGCGACGACTATCAGGTGATCATGACGCTGGGCGCGGACCTGCGGCAGGAGCAGGCGATGGAGTTCGCGCTCGAGCCGGTGCCGGACTCCGAGCGCAAGCCGGTCAAGCCCACGTTGCCCGGTGGGCTGACCAAGCAGGAGTTCACCATCGCCGGGCTCGTCGCGGAGGGGCTCACCTCGACGCAGATCGGAGCGCGGCTCTTCATCTCGCCGCGGACGGCGGACCGGCACGTGGTCAACATCCGCGCGAAGCTGGGCCTGCCGAACCGGGGGGCGCTGGCCGCCTGGCACCAGTCGGCCACTGACACCGGCACGCGGTGAGCTGGGCTGACGCCATCAACCTGATTCGGACGCATCGGCGAAATCGCGCATCACGCCCGTGGCACGCAACCACACACACGAGCCAGGCCGGGTTCCCCCAATATCAACAATAGCGGGTGGGTCTGACAGTTTTTGGCTAGCGGGCGTCTGCTGCCGTTTTGAGGCCGAACGCGATCAAGGCGCTGGCCGAGAGGCGGTCGAGCAGAGTTCGCTGGCGGAGCAGGAAAGCACGGGCGCGGCCGGCCGCGGTGATGAGGATCGGGAACCACAGGAGGCCGATTCCCAGGTGGATCGCCACCAGGACGGCGCCCCACTCCGGTCGGCCCACCGGGAGGAACTGCGGGAGCAGCGAGATGTAGAAGACGCCCGGCTTCGGGTTGAGCAGGTTGGTGAGGAGTCCTACCCGGATCGCCGCGCGTGCGGACGGCACAGGTGCGGGCTCGTCGATCGGCGCCGGACGGCGGGAGGTCCACAACGCCTTGGCGCCCAGGTAGATCAGGTACGCGGCGCCGAGCCAGCGGACGATGTCGTAGGCCAGTTCGGATGCCTGCAGCAGGGCGGTGAGACCGATCAGGCCCGCGGTCGCCCAGACCAGGCAGCCCAGGGTGCTGCCGAGCACCACGGCCATCGCGGCTCGGCGGCCCACCAGGACCGCCGTGCGCAGCACCAGCAGGGTTTCCAGGCCCGGCGTGATGACGGTGAGCAGCGCGACGAGCGTGAAGCTCAGGAGTGCGGCGGTCGACATGTCGCCATCAGAACACGGAAACGCTGGCGCGCATGAAGAATTAACACGGCCGACACAGCTTGGTGTAGCGGTGGGCCGGGACCGGGATGGGACCGTCCGGATGGGGTGCCTGGTGGTCGAACAGACCCTCGTCGGTCCAGCCCTGCCGCTCGTAGAAGTGCCGTGCTCGCGTGTTTCCCGCGACGACTGCCAGCCACGCGACCGAATGTCCGTTGGCCACCACGGCCTGTTCGGCGGCGGCGAGAAGAGCGGAGGCGACGCCGGAGCCGCGATGGTCGGCGGAGACGTAGACCTGCTCGACCTCGTCTCCGACGACCATCACGAACCCGGCGACCTCGCCGTTCACCGTCGCGACCGTGGTGTGGTGGACGTGCTCCAACGCGCGTGGCTCGAACGACTCACGAGGGCGCGCGTCGATCAGTTGCTGCGGCACGTTGCCCAGGTGCGCGTCGCACCAGCCCGGATACCAGATCCTGGCGACCGCCGGAGCGTCCGCCGGGGTCGCGCGCCGCAGCTCGGCCACTACCGGTACCAGGCGCGGACGCCGATGCGTCCGGTGCTGCCCAGGTCGATGTAGAGGTCCCTGCCGTCCGAGGTCAGCAGCGGCTGGAACGTGCCGCCCGGCGCCGCCGCGAAGTCGGCGTGCCTGGCGAGTTGCGGCGGGTCGATGGAGGTGTTGGTGTTCTTCCACATGAACGCGCTCTTCGCGCTCTCGCCCGGCTGCACCACGATCGGCTGCGGCGGGTCGTCGAAACCGTCGACCCTGGAGATGCCGCCGGAGCCGTCGAGGACCTGGACGTCCAACTGCTGCCGGTCCTCGTCGAACAGCTTCACCTGCGGGTATCCGTTGAGCTCCAGCGGTTCCGTGCCGCAGTTGAGCACCTCGATGCCACGGATGCGCAGACCCATCGCCGAGTCGCCGGTGGTCATCCTGAACTGCAGCCCGGTGTCGCACGACGGTTCGCCCGTGGTCGGCGTGCTCAACGCGACCGGCTGCGGCACGGGTGCCGCCTCAGGACGCGCTCCACAGCCCACCAGGCCCGCAAGCGCAGCAACCACAACGAAAATCCTGCCCCCAATTCTCATGAGACCGATCATGGCACGGCGACGACCAGGTGCGGGAAAACCTTCACAAGTGGCCGAAAACCTTCACAAGAGGGGCGTGATGTTCGGTTCCACGCCCAGCAACGCGCGGCCGCACGCCTCCATGTTCCACGACGGGTTGATCATCGCGTGCCGCAGCCCCGTTTGCATGTCGCGCAGCAGAACGCTGAGAGGACTGGACTCCGCCACAGCCGCCGCGCCGTGTGCGGAGACCAGCATCTCCAGCGCCTCACCGCATTGCCGCACTGCGTGGGTGACGTGCAGGCGGTGCCGTGCGCGCGTCGTGTAGTCCGGGAAGTCGTCGGCCAACGCGTGATCGTCGATCACCGAGGCACACGAGTGGGCGAGCAGCCGGGCGACGTCGATCTTGGCGGACGCTTCGGCGATCGCGATCTGGAACGCCGGCGAGTCGCTCTGCCGCTGGTAGGTCGTGAACGAGACGGGACGCTTGTCCGCCTTGGACATCACGTGGTCCAGCGCGGCCTCGGCCATCCCGAGGTACGTGCCGATCATGTACGTGAGCACGGTCGGCAGCAGTGCCGACCGGAACCGGGCACCCGATCCCAACGGACCCGTGATCGCGTCGCGCAGCCGCAGCACGCGGTGGTCGGGCACGAAGACGTCCTGGCCCACCACGAGATTGCTGCCGGTGGCGCGCATGCCGACGGTGTGCCAGGTGTCCTTGATCCGCAGCTCGCTGAACGGAATCGCGGCCACACCGGCATCCCCTTCCGCGACGGGAAATCCGAACACGCCCCACGACGAGTGCAGGCAGCCGGAAGCCGGGAACCACTCACCGGACATCCGCCAGCCGCCGTCGACGCGCTCGGCTGTCGCATGTGGAGTGAGAACGACGCAGACGTGCGTGTCCGGGCCGTCCGCGTAGATCTCCTGCTGCGCCTCGGCGGACATCTGGGCAACCACCAGATCGGCCGCGCCCAGGATCATCACGACCCAGCTGGCCGACGGATCGCCGTGCGCCAGCGCCGCCAGTGCGTCCACGGAGGTCCGCAGCCCCAGTTCCAGGCCACCCCGCGACTCGGGCACGAACATCCGGAACATCCCGGCGTCCCGCATCGCCGCCATCGCCTCGCCGGTCAGCCGCCGGTCGCGGTCACCGGCTGCCTGCTCCCGTGCCAGCACTGGCCTCAACGCGGCCGCTGCCTCGACGAACTCCGTTGATTCGCGCATAAGACGCCCCCTTGCCCGCCGAAGCTAGCAAGGGGGCGCTCCCTGCGACGGGCTACTCGATGCAGCAGACCCGAAGAACGGAACAGGTACTCAGACTCGTTCCCACAGCGCCGGGACGTTCGGAGGTTCCCAGCCCGTCAGCGACGTGTGCGCCTGACGACAGCGGTAGGTCGCACCGCCGTACGTCACCTGTGCGCCGGTGGCGTAGTAGGTGTTCGGTGCCCACGCGCTGCCACCGGGGTTCGTCGTCGTGGTAGTCGTGGTTGTCGTAGTTGTAGTTGTCGATGTGGTGGTGGAGGTTGTCGTCGACGTCGGTGGGGTGCCACTGCCACGCGGCTGGTCACCCGAGATGACGTAGCTGGTGCCGCCAAAGGTGAACGTGAAGTTCGACGGCGACGAGATCGGCATGTAGTAGTTCAGCCGGACGTCCACAGACGCGTTCGGCGCGATGGTCTGCCACGACGGCAGCGTCACGACGACGTGCTGGAAGTCGCCGCGCAGCCCGCCGACGTTCGGCCCGCTGTGACCACGCGTGGAAACCGCCAGCCCGAACCCGGACTGGTCGGTCATGCTGCCCGGCGCACTCGTGCCGTAGTCGAACTCGATGCGCGTGCCACCAGGGATCGTGACAGTCGAGCTGTTCGTGATCCGCATGGTCGGGTTGATCGGGTAGTTGTTGTCGCCCAACGCGAAACCGCTCAGGCTGACGCTGGCGTTCAACACGGTCGAAGGCATCGTGCGACCGGCCTTCGACGCACCGTAGGGCGCCGCACCACGCAGACCGTCGTTGATCTTCGAGACCAGCGTGTCACCGATGTAGTACTGCGACTTGGCGCTGTCGTAGGCGTAGTCGCCCGCCAGCTCCCAGATCATGACGCCGCCGATGCCCTTGCTGGCCACATAGCTGGCCTTGGCAGCGATCGACGTGTCGTCCTCAGTGGACAGATAGACGCCCTTGGTGCTGTTCCACAACCACGGCGAGACGAGCGTGCTGTTGTAGTTGCGGGCGTAGGTGCCGGTGAGCCGGTCGTTCGGGTCGTTGACCGGGTCGAGGCCGTACTTGGTGAGGTAGTCCGGCGTGATGCCGTTCTGCAGGTTCATGGCGTGCCACATGGGGTTCACGCCCGACGGCACCTCCATGCCGTTGAGCTCGTCGTGCCACAGGTTGTCGATGCCGATCGCGCCGTTGCCGCAGGGGACGGTCGACCCGACGGTTCCGCCGGTACCGGGCGGGCACTGCGCCTGGTTGGGCAAGGCGGCGGTACCCCACAGCCCGTTCGTACCACCGGTCACGCCTCTCCAGCCACGCGTGTAGAAGCCGACGCCGATGTTGATCCGCCCGGCCTGCATGGCACCGCGGAAGTAGTGGTAGACCCAGTCCGTGTTGAGATAGCCCTGCCCGTCGTACTGCGGTGTCGTGTACACCTGCCAGTGCGCGAGCTCGGCGTCCTGACCGTTGTCGTACAACGCGGCGTTCGGGCCCACGAAGTGGTTCCACGCGCCGTGCAGGTCGTAGCTCATGATGTTGACGTAGTCGAGGTAACGGGTGACGCCGTAGACCTCCTGGCCGCGCAACAACCAGCCGGACGCCGGAACCGCCGCCGTCAGCAGGTAGTGCTTGCCATCAGCCGCGCCCGCGCGGTCCAGCTTGTCGCGCAACGTCCTCATCAGGTTCTCGTAGCCGGTCCACAACGTGCCGCGGTTCGCGTTGGAGATCCAGAAGTCGTCGGGGTTTCCGGCGTAGTTGTTCGACGTCGCGTACTCGTAGTCGATGTCCGCGCCGTTGAACCCGTACTGCCGCAAGAAGGCCACGACTGAATCGGCGAACGTGTTGATCGACGTCTGCGACTGCGCGAGTTTGTAGAAGCCACCCGTGGCGTTGCGGGTGCCGTCCGGGTTCAGGATCCCGCCCGTCTCGGCCCAGCCACCGATCGAGATCAGTGTCTTCACGTTCGGGTACTGCTTCTTGTACTTGGTCAGCAGGTTGAAATGCCCCTTGTAGGACAACGAAGGATCCATCTCGGCACCCGGCACGCCCGGCCACTCCATGCCGGTCGACGCGTTGTTCGCCCCCGCGGGCCCGACCGAGATCTTGTTGTCCGTGCCGATGTTCGCGAACGCGTAGTTGAGGTGCGTAACCTTGGTCCACGGGATGTTGCTCGCCAGGTACGCGGGTGCGCCGTTCTTCCCGGTGCGCCAGCTGGTGAAGTACCCGATCACGCGACGGGACTTGTCGCCCATCTTCTCGCGGCCGGCCGTGTCGTAGACGGTGCAGTACGGGGTGTCGACGCCAGGCGTGCGGTAGAGGCCGTCCGGACGACAGTCCTCGTTCCCGGCGGCTGCGGACGGTGACGGGTGCACGAGCGCGACCACGACGAGTCCGGCGGTGGTCACGAGAGCGGCGAGGAGGGGAAGGATCTTTCTGGAGAGGTTTCTGCGCATGCCGAACCTCCGGTGCAGGGAGGCGGCCTGTAGAGCCAAGTCTGGAACCGGGAACTGTCCCGGTCAATACGAGGTATAGACCAATTCAGGCAATAGTTGACATCGACTAGTCAGAGTCGGATAGTTGAGACTGACCAAGGAGGTCGGAACGTGCGTCGCAAGGTGTCGAACCCGCTGGCCCTGGCCGTGCTGGCGTTTCTCGTGATGGGCCCCATGCACCCCTACGAGCTGGGCAAACAGCTCAAGGACACGGGCAAGGACCGCAACATCAAGTTCAATCGCGGCTCGCTCTACATGGTCGTCGAGCAGCTCAGGAAGGCCGGGTTCGTCGCCGAGCAGGAGACCGTCAAGGACACCCAACGGCCGGAGCGCACGGTCTACGCGCTCACCGACGAGGGCCGCGCGGAGCTCCACGACTGGATGCGGGAACTGGTCCGCGACCCGGTGCACGAGTACCCGCAGTTCGGCGTGGCGCTGTCGTTGATCTCCGTGCTCGACCCGGCGGAAGCGGTGGAGCTGCTCCAATCCCGCGCCGCCGCACTGAAGAAGGACATCGACGAGACGCACGCGCTGGTCGCCAAAGCAACGGGCGACGGCGTCGAGTGGATCTTCCTCGTCGAGGAGGACTACCGGGTCGCGGTGCTGGAAGCCGAACTCAAGCTGGTCGACAAGCTCACGGGGGAACTGGCGAAGGCCGACTACCAGCACCGGTGGCGGCAATTCTTCGGGAGGGAACAATGAAGGCGTTAGTCATCGGGGGCGGCATCGCGGGACCGGTCACCGCGCTCGCCCTGCAGAAGGCCGGCATCGAATCAGCGGTCTTCGAGGCGTACGACACGACCGCGGACGGCGTCGGCGGCATGCTCACCGTCGCGCCCAACGGACTCGCCGCGCTGCAGCTGGTCGGGCTCGAACCGGACTTCGGCGAACCGTTGCGCCACATGGTGATGGCCGATGCCAAGGGCCGCACACTCGGTCGCATCACCGGAGACGTCAGCCGGGTCGTGACGCGGGCCGAGCTCTACAAACGGCTGCGCGAACTCACAACGGCGCACCAGATCAAGGTCGAGTACGGCAAGCGGCTCGTGGACGTCGAGAACCACGAGAACGGTGTCACCGCGACGTTCTCGGACGGCAGCGCCGAGACGGGCGACGTGCTGATCGGCGCAGACGGCATCCGTTCGAGAGTGCGCACGATCATCGACCCCCAAGCCCCGCGACCGGAGTACGTCGGTCTGCTCGGCTTCGGTTCGTACGCTGTGAACAGCGGCGTGCACGGCGACCCGGAGACGATGTACTTCGTGTTCGGCAACTCGTTCCTCGGCTATTGGGAACTGCCGGACGGCACCGTGGCCTGGTTCAACAACCTCGCGGTCGAGAACCCGGACGAGAAGACCGAAGTGCCGTGGCTGGACCGGCTGCGCGAGGCGTACGGCGACGACATGCCCGCGAAACAACTTCTGGCACACAGCACGGAGGCTGTCGCGGCCGGCCCGCTGGAGATCATGCCGAGCGTGCCGCACTGGTACCGCGACCGCATGGTCCTGGTCGGCGACTCCGCCCACGCCCCGAGCGCCAGCTCCGGCCAGGGCGCCTCGCTCGCCGCCGAGTCCGCGCTCCAGCTCGCCCGCTGCCTGCGTGACATCCCCGACCTGCCAACGGCTTTCGCGACCTACGAACAACTGCGCAGGCCGCGGGTCGAACGCATTGCGGCACGCGCGGCCAAGACCAACAGCGACAAGCGAGGCATGGGCCCGATCACCCGCCTGCTCATGCCGCTCGTCATGAAGACCTTCGGGGCCAAGGCTTTCACCAAGGACCAGAACTACCGCATCGACTGGGACGTGAAGGTCAGCTGAGGTCGAGCAGATCGCTGGTGTTGACGGCGATGTCGCGCAACACCAGCCGGCTGCGGATCTCCCGCACCCCGTGGTCCTGCCTGAGCTGGTTGACCACGGTCTCGAACTCCGCGGGATCCACGCAGGCCATCCGGATCTGGTAGTCGTACTCCCCCGTCATCCTGGCGCCGGACACCACCTGCGGCAGGCGCTGGAGCGCCCGTTCGAACAGGCCGCGGTCGGCGTCCTCGCGCAGGCGGATGTCGCTGACCATGTTCAGGCCCCTGCCCAGCGCGGCCGGGTCGATCTCGGCCCGGAACCCGCTGATCACACCGGAGGCACGCAGGCGGCGCACCCGGTCCGCCACGGTGTTGGCGGACAGGCGGACCTGCGTGCTCAGCTCGTTGTAGGAGGCTCGGGCGTCCCGTTCCAGCAGTCGCACCAGCTCGCGGTCGATCGCGTCCACCGCCTCATCGTGAAGAACTCGGCAGCACAACGCAAGTGACGAGGAAAACTCGGCCAATCTCACCAGATGAGGCGGATTTCCGAGCCAATTTCGCCGCGCTCCGTGGAAATGTTCTGACCATGGAGGTTCTGCTGTTTCCGCTGGTCCTGCCCGTGTTCACGATCCCGATGCTCACCGTCGTCCAACGCAGGTTCGGGCACCGCCTGGGCGGGCGGCTGGCCGGTTTCCCGACGACCACCCTGCCGTTGCTGCTGGCACTGCTGATGCTCGACGGCGCGGAAGCCGCAGCACACGCGGCACGCGGGGTCGTCGCCGGACAACTCGTGTTCGTCGCGTTCTGCCTCGGGTACGGGAGGCTCGGCCGTTGGGTGCGCACCCCGCCGGCCGCTGTCGTGGTCGCGCTGGTCGTCGCCGCGGCGGCGTTCTCGTTCGCGGCCGACAGTTCCCCGTGGACAGCGGCAGTGGTCGCACTGGCGGCGGTGATCGCGGGACTCGTGACATGGCCGGCACCAGGACCCGCCGAGCCCTCACCCGCACCGCGCTGGGACGCACCGGTACGAGTGCTCGTCACGGTGACCGTGCTGGCCGGACTTGCTGTGGTGGCACGGTTTCTCGGGCCGCAACTGGCAGGTCTGCTCTCGTGCATCCCTGTGGTGCTGACGATCCTCGCGTCGTCGACCCACCACCGCTCGGGCTTCCCCGCCGCGGAGACCCTGGTGCGCGGCGCCTTGCGGTCCGCGCCGGCGACGCTGACGTTCGCCGTGATCGCCGCCTTCGGCCTGAACCGCTTCGGGCCGATCGCACTCGGCGCGGCCATCGCCGGACTGATCGTCACCGATCAGCTGGTGGGCCGGCTGCTCGCTCAGGTCAGCCGGTAACCGTGCGCGGGCCGGTTCGCCATGCCGTACCGCGGCTGCACCTCCGCCATCCCGATGGTCACCAGGTGCTCCAGGTACCGCCGCGCACTGACCCGCGACAACCCGGCCCGGTCACCGACCTCCTGCGCCGACAGGTCGGCCTCGCTGTCCTTCAACGCATCCGTCACCAGCCGCAGCGTCACGGCGGAAAGTCCCTTGGGCAGCACCACCCGCGGGCGGTGGTGCATCAGCTGGTCGACGTCGGCCTGGTCCAGCACCTGACCGAGCCGCTGCACCTCGGTCCGCTGGGCCAGGTACTCGCGCATCCGATCGAGGAAAGCCGTGCGCGTGAACGGTTTCACGAGATAGTTGTCGACTCCGCGCGACATCGCCTGCCGCACGGTTTCCCGTTCGCGCGCGGCAGTCACCGCGATGACGTCCACGGGTGGACCGCTGCGGGCACGCAACCGCGCCAGCACCTCCAGCCCGGACATGTCCGGCAGGTGGATGTCGAGCAGCACGAGGTCCGGCCGCAACGCTTCGACCGCACGCAACGCCTCACCGCCGCCGTGCGCCTCACCGACCACCTCGAACCCCGGCATCGCCTCCAGGAACCCGCGGTGAATGGCGGCCACGGCGAAGTCGTCGTCCACGACCAGGGTCCGCACGCTCATCGGTTCCCCGTCTCCGGCAGCCACACGTCGAACGACGCGCCGCCCAGCTCCGAGTCGGTGATCGCCACGTGGCCGCTGCGCCGGGTCACGACCCTCGACACCAGTGCGAGTCCAATCCCCCGGTCGGCGCCCTTGGAGCTCACGCCCAGGTCGAAGATCCGGCCGCGTTGCGACTCGGCCACCCCGGATCCGTCGTCGTCCACGACCATCCGCACTCCTTGTGCCGACGAGCGAACAAGCACCCGCACGGTGCCACCTGTCTCCGCGGCGTCCACGGCGTTGTCCACGAGGTTGCCCAGCACGGTCAACGCGTCGTCGCCCGCCCGGATGTCCACCGCGCTGTCCGGGTCCAGCCTCAGCTCCACCCCGCGTTCGTGCGCGGTGGAGGACTTGGCCAGCAGCAACGCCGCCAGCGCCGGATCGGCGTTGGCACCGTCGATGATGTCCGCGGTGATCGATCCGGCCCCGCCAACGCGTTCGATGTAGGTGACGGCGTCGGTTCTCCGATCCAGCTCCAGCAGGCCACCGATGACGTGGAGGTGGTTGGAGAACTCGTGGGCTTGCGCGCGCAACACCTCAGTAACGGTGCGCTGGCCGTCCAACTCGCGCAAGGCGTCGTGGAGCTCGGTTCGATCGCGCAAGGTCAGCACGACACCGACTGCCCGATCGTGCGTCTTGGCCGTCATCCGGTTCGCGACCAGCACCCGTTCCCCGGCCAGCACCAGGCGGTCCGCCAGGTCGTCCTCGGCCCGCGCCAGTTCGAGCAGTCCTTCGTCGAGCACGTCCGCGGCAGGCAACCCGGTCGGGTTCTCCGACAACCCCAGCAACCGCAACGCCTCGTCGTTCACGAGCGCCAGCCGTTCGCGATCATCAACTGCCACCACACCCTCGCGGATGCCGTGCAGCATCGCGTCCCGCGTTTCCAGCAGCTGCGCGATCTCGGCGGGTTCGAGCCGGAACGTGCGGCGCCGCACCAGTTGCGTGACCATCGCGGCTCCGAGCACGCCGACCAGCGCGGCGGCGGCGAGCCAGCCGATCAGCTCCGGCAGGTCTTCGGCGAGGTCGTCCGCGAGCTGGCTCTCCAGGATGCCGACCGACGCCATGCCGATGATCCGCCCGTCGGCCGCGCGCACCGGAACCTTGGCGCGCAACGACGTCCCGAGCGTGCCCGTCTCGGTGCCGACGAACACCTCACCGGACAACGCGGCCGTCGGATCGGTGGACACGCGTTCGCCGATGCGCTTGGGATCGGGGTGGGCATACCTGACCCCGTTGCGATCGGTCACGACCACGTACGTCACCTGCGACGCCTTGCGGATCAGCTCCGCCAGCGGCTGGATCGTCGTGGCCGGATCCGGCGAGTCGAACGCCTGCACCACCGTCGGCAGCCGCGCCACGCTCTCCGCCACCGACAGCATCCGGTCCTTGTACGCCTCGCGGATGCGGTCGCTCTGCAGCTTGGCCGCGAGCAGCCCGGCGGCACAGGTCGTCATCAGCACGATGACCACCTGCAACACCAGCAGCGAGACGCCCAGCGAGACCGACCTGCGGAACATGAGGGGCATTCTTACGCACCACGTGTGAACTGGGTCACGAACTTAACGACCAATACGTCCCTTACGACCTATGCACCGGTTTGAGACCCGCAGGTACCTAGCGTTCCCGCCCAACGTTCGCAACGAGGCGGAGGAGTGCTCGATGAGTGCAGGCTGGAGACGTGCGGCCGCGGTCGCGGCTGTCGGACTGGTGCTCGCGGGATGCGGTCAGGCGGCGAAGAAGACCTCCGGCGGCGGCGACAGCATCGGCAAGCTGGAGATCATGGCTCCGGCCGACCCCGGCGGTGGCTGGGACCAGACCGCGCGAGCCATGCAGACCGCG
Organism: Lentzea sp. NPDC006480; assembly: GCF_040611995.1. Classification (NCBI taxonomy): domain Bacteria; kingdom Bacillati; phylum Actinomycetota; class Actinomycetes; order Pseudonocardiales; family Pseudonocardiaceae; genus Lentzea; species Lentzea sp. NPDC006480. The sequence continues at coordinate 59,818 of NZ_JBEXPJ010000013.1, read as the reverse complement.
GTGTCCGGGGCCAAGCTCGCCGGATCCGTGCAGGTCACCAATGTCGGCGGCGCCGGTGGCACGGTCGGCCTGCAAAAGCTCGCCAACGAGCGGTCCGAGTCGTTCCTGATGATCACCGGCCTGGTCATGGTCGGCGCGGTCGAGACGAACAACTCGGCGGCGCGCATGGAGGAGACGACCCCGATCGCCCGGCTGACCGCCGAGGACGAGGTGCTCGTCGTGCCCGCCGACTCGCCGTACCAGGACGTCGAGGACCTGTTGGCCGCGATCGCCGAGAAGGGCAAGGGCGTGTCGATCACCGGCGGCTCGGCGGGCGGCACCGACCACATCCTCGCCGGGATGCTGCTCAAGGCGAAGGACATCGACCCGGCGAAGCTCAACTACATCCCGTACTCCGGCGGTGGCGAGTCGCTGGCCGCGTTGCTCGGCAAGAAGGTCGACGCCGGCATCTCGGGCATCGGCGAGTACCGCGAGCAGATCAAGGCGGGCAAGCTGCGCGCGCTCGGCACGTCCGGGCCCAACCAGGACCCGACGCTGAAGGTGCCGACGTTCAAGGAGCTCAACCTGGGCGTCGAGCTGACGAACTGGCGCGGGGTCGTGGCGCCGGGCGGGATCAAGCCGGAGGCCAAGGAAAGGCTCACGAAGCTCGTCACCGACATGCACGCGAGCCCGCAGTGGCAGGAGGAGCTCAAGAAGAAGGGCTGGACCGACACGTTCCTCAGCGGCAGCGAGTTCTCGACGTTCCTCAACAAGGAGGTCGGCCGCATCCGCCCGGCGCTGCAGAACATCGGGCTCGTGAAGTGATTGCGGCAAAAGTCGAGCAGTACGCGTTCGGTGGTCTGGTCGCGGCGATCGGGGTCTTCACCCTGGTCGACGCGACCACGATCGTCGCACGTGACGACAACGCGGTCGGCCCGCGCGCTTTCCCTTACGCTGTAGGGGCTCTGCTCGTCGCCACGGGGATCGCGGCGATCATCGCCACCGCTCGGGGCAAGCTCGGCCAGGCGGAGGAAGGCGAGGACGTCGACGCCGACGTCCACACCGACTGGGTCACCGTCGCCAAGCTGGCCGCGGTGCTCATCGCACATCTGGTGCTGATCGGACTGGTCGGCTGGCCGGTCGCGGCGGCGGTGCTGTTCTTCGGCGCGGCCTGGACGCTCGGCGCGGTGTGGTGGCGCGCGCTGCCGATCGCGGTGGTGCTCGCGTTGGTCGTGCAGGTGGTGTTCTCGTACGGACTGGGCCTGTCGTTGCCCGCCGGGATCTTCGAAGGGGTGCCGTTCCTCGATGGGTGACCTCAACGCTCTCCTGGAAGGGTTCGCGACCGCCGCGCAACCCGTGTACCTGCTGTACGCGTTGCTGGGCGTCACGCTCGGCACCGCGGTCGGCGTGCTGCCGGGCATCGGACCGGCGATGACGGTGGCGTTGCTGCTGCCGCTGACCTACACGCTCGACCCGACCGCGGCGCTGATCATCTTCGCGGGCATCTACTACGGCGGCATGTACGGCGGATCCACCACGTCGATCCTGCTGAACACACCCGGCGAGTCGGCCTCCATCGTGACCGCCTTGGAAGGCAACAAGATGGCCCGCGCCGGACGTGGCGCGGCCGCGTTGGCCACCGCCGCGATCGGGTCGTTCGTGGCGGGCACGATCGCGACCGTGCTGCTGACGTTGCTGGCACCGTCCATTGCGGACATCGCGGTGACGCTCGGGCCCGCGGACTACGTGGCTTTGATGGTGGTGGCGTTCACGACCGTGGCGGCGCTGCTCGGCTCGTCGCCGGTGCGCGGACTGGCGTCGCTGGGGCTCGGGCTGTTCATCGGCCTGGTCGGCACGGACACGCTGAGCGGGCAGCAGCGGTTCACGCTGGGCGTGGCGACGCTGGCCGACGGCATCGACGTGGTCGTGGTGGCGGTCGGGGTGTTCGCGGTCGGTGAGGCGCTGTACGTGGCGTCGAGGCTGCGGCACGGGCCGATCGAGGTCGTGCCGGTGGGCGGCAAGTGGATGACCCGCGAGTTCTGGGCGCGGTCGTGGAAACCGTGGCTGCGCGGCACTGCGATCGGCTTCCCGATCGGAACCGTGCCCGCCGGTGGTGCCGACGTCTCGACCTTCCTGTCGTACGCGGCCGAGAAGAAGCTCTCGAAGCGGCCGGAGGAGTTCGGACACGGGGCGATCGAGGGTGTGGCGGGCCCGGAGGCGGCCAACAATGCTGCTGCGGCAGGCGTTCTGGTGCCGTTGCTGACGCTCGGGTTGCCGACGACCGCGACAGCCGCGGTGATCGTGGCGGCGTTCCAGAGCTATGGGATCCAGCCTGGACCGTTGCTGTTCACCAACAACTCGGCGATGGTGTGGGCGTTGATCGCGTCGCTGTACATCGGCAACGTGATGCTGCTCGTGCTGAACCTGCCGCTGGTGAAGATCTGGGTGAAGGTGCTGCAGATCCCGCGGCCGTACCTCTACGCGGGAATCCTGTTGTTCGCCGCACTGGGCACCTATGCGGTCAACTTCGTGGTGGACGACCTGATCGTGCTGCTGGTGATCGGGGTGGCCGGGTTCTTCATGCGGCGGCACGGTTATCCGGTCGCGCCCCTGGTCGTGGGCATGATCCTCGGGCCGATGGCGGAGGAACAGCTGCGCCGCACGTTGCAGATCAGCGAAGGCTCGCTCACCGCGCTGGTCGCGAGCCCGTTCGCCGCCATCGCCTACGGCATCCTGGCCGTGATTCTGGTGGTGGCCGCGGTGATGCGGTTGCGGCGCAAGAAGACCGAGGTGACCGTGTAACGCTTCGGCCCGAGCGACGATCTTGGGGCGTGGGAGGACAACGGTGATCCGGCGGCCCCGGCTAGAGGGGCTGCTCTGCGCGACGAGGCTCACGACTCTCGTCGCACCAGCCGGTTACGGCAAGACGACACTGCTGACCCAGGCGCACACCGACCGTCCGGTGGTGTGGCACACCTGCCAGGAAGGCCATCGGCTGTTGCAGCCGATGGCCTTGGCGTTGGCGGCCGACCGGACCAGCGTGCCGGCGGTGTCCGGTGAGGACGAGGCCGGACGAGCGCACGCCGTCGCCGGGCTGCTGATCGACGCCTGGCCGTCGGATGTGCTGGTCGTGCTGGACGACATCCAGGTGCTGAGACAAGGAGATTCGGCCGTTCAGCTGCTGGAGGCGTTGTGCCTGCAGCTGCCCGCGAGCGCCCGGCTGGTCCTGTCCGGACGCGCGCTGCCGCCGTTCTCGTTGCGGCGCCTGAAGGTGGACGGGGAGCTGACCGAGATCACCGCGTCCCAGCTGGCGTTCAGCGTGGAGGAGACCACCGTGGTCGCTGGTCACGACGTGCACGAGAGGACCGGCGGGTGGCCGATCGCGGTACGGCTCGTCGCGGAGACGGGCACGGTCGAGGAGCTCGCCGACCTCGTCGATGAAGTGGTCGGCAGAGAACCGGAACAGACACGCTCCTTGTTGAGGACAGCGGCCGCGTTCGATCGATTCACCACAGATCTGCTTGTGGAGCTTGGGCATTCCGGCGCTCCGGCGATCCTGCCCGACCTCGCGCGACGCGGGCTGTTCGTCGAGCACGTCCGCGCCGAACCCGGCTGGTTCACGCTGGTGCCGCTGGCGCGCGAGTACGTGGAACCGGCGATCGGCGTGCACCGGACGGCGGCTCGTTGGTTCACGTCACGTGGTGAGTACGTGCGGGCGGTGGATTCCTTGGCCGCGCTGGAGGACTGGCCCGGGATCACCGCGCTGCTCGACGACGTGTTGCGAACCAAAGGCGCGGACGCGGTGCTCGCGGCGACCGGGCTGGTGCCGGACGACCAGCGCACCGCCGAGGTGTGGCAGCTCGAAGGTGTCGCTCATCAGCTGCGCGGCGAGTGGCGGCAGGCGGCGGACCGGTTCACGAAAGCCACCGAGGACGGGCTGACCGCGGAGCTGGCCTGGCGGATGGCGTGGATCCAGCACCTGCGCGGCGGGCCCGAGGACGCGTTGAAGATCTGCGACGACTGCGCGGACAGCTCGGACCCGATGCTGCTCAGCACCGCGGCGAGCGCGCACTGGGCGTTGGGCGACCTGGAAGCGGCGGAGGCCAAGGCGACTCAGGCGTTGGAGACGGCCACCACCGACTGCGCGATCGGCACCGCGCACACCGTGCTCGCGATGGTCGCCGCGGCACAAGGAAAGCGCGACGAGCTGACCGAGCACTACGACATCGCGCTGGACCACGCGCAGAAGGCCGGCGACGTGCTCGGCGTCATCCGCATCCGGTCGAACCGGGCGTCGCACCACGTCGAGGCGGGTGAGCACCGGGCCGCGTTGCGGGAGATCGAGGAGATGCTGCCGCTCGCGGACGTCACCGGGTTCGCGACGTACCGGGCGATCGGGCTGCACAACCGCGGCGAGGCGTTGCTCGGGCTCGGCCGGCTGGACGAGGCGGCTGCGGATTTCCATGCGGCGCAAAAGGTTTTCGAGTCGGCGGGGAGCTGGCTCGCGGCAGCGCCGTTGGTGTATCTGGGCGAGGTGCACCGGAAGCGGGGCGACCGGGCGTTGGCGGGATACGCGCTGCACGAGGCGTTGCGGCTCGCGTCGGCCAAGAACACCGTGCCGCACATGATTCTGGCGCACGTCGGACTGGCCGAGCTGTTCTCGGACGACGACCCCGATCTGGCGCGTGAGCACGCCCGCAAAGCGTTGGAGCTGGGCGAGAGCGTGGCGGCGCTGCTCGTGCTGGGGTGGCTCGACCACGACAAGGCCCGGTGCCAGGAGGCGGCGGAGATCGCGACCCGGCGCGGTGACCGGGCCGGGTTCGCGCGGGCGTTGCGGCTGCGCGGAGTGCTGGAACGCGACCCGGTGCTGCTGGACCAGGCGCTCGCGTTGTGGCGGGAGATCGGCAACCCGCTCGGCGAGGTCAGGGTGCGCACGGCGCAGGCGATGCTGATCGGTGGTGCCGCGGGCGAACAACTCGCTTCGGAGGCAAGACGACAAGCCGCGGATCTTGGTGCGCGGGTGCTCGCGGAGGCCGCGGCGAGCGTTGCCGAGACGTGCCGGAAGGAGAGCAGGCCGGAGCTGTTCATCCAGACGCTGGGCGGGTTCCGGGTGCTGCGCGACGGCGACCCGCTGCCGCCCGCCGCCTGGCAGTCGCGCAAGGCCAGGGACCTGGTGAAGATCCTCATCGCCCGGCGCGGACGGCCGATCACCCGGGAGGCGCTCGGAAACCTGTTGTGGCCGGACGAGGAACCGGAGAAGGTCGCGAACCGGCTCGCGGTCGCGTTGTCCACGGCTCGCAGTGTGCTGAGGGCCGGCACGGGAATCGTGGCGGAGGGCGACGCGATCCGGCTCGACCCGGACGTGCTGCCCGTCGACGTGGTGGCGTTCCTGGCCGACGCACGCGCTGGACTCGCTGCGGCACAACGCAACTCGTCGGAAGCTCAGTCACTGCTGGCAGCCGCGGAGTCCGCGTATCACGGTGACTTCCTGGAGGAAGACCCGTACGAGGACTGGGCCGGGCGGCTGCGGGAGGAAGCCCGGTTGATCTACCTGCAGGTCGTGGCGGTGCTCGCCGCACGGGCCGAGTCCGGTGGGGAGTACGCGCTGGCCAGCAGGTATTGCCTGCGCGTACTGGAACGCGACCCGTACGACGAGCCTGCGCACCTGATGCTGGTGCGCGTCCTCGCCGCCGGAGGGAGTCACGGGGAGGCGAGGAGGTGTTACCAGACCTACGTCACGCGGATGCGCGAGATCGAGGTCGACCCGCGGCCTTTTACTGCGAGCACACCGCGTAGGGCGTGATCGACCAGCGGATGGCCTGGCCCTGCGCGTCCGCCGCCTCACCCGTGACGGTCGCGCCGGGCCCGACCGGTTCGACGTCGGAGATGATCGCGCTGCTGCCGACCGCACCGCCGGCGCTGATCACCTGCTCGTCACCCTGACAGGCAACGCCTTTCGTCCCGGTCTTGGTCATCACGACCGACGTGGTGCCGCCGCGCAGGACCAGGCCGGGCCTGGTACCGCAGATCGCGTACGCCGTCACGTCCGCGTCACCGGACGTCTCGATCACGGCGCTCTTGAGGTTGCTCTTGGGCGCCATCTTCGTGAAGTGCACGCCGTTGTCCGCGATCTCCCCGCCGACGCCGAGCGCTTTCTGCTGGCCGGGGCACTGGGCCTCGGCGTTCTTCGTGCCGCTCTTGGCCACCAGGGTGACCTCGCCCGGCGCGCACTTCGCCCGCGCCTTGACCGTCCACTGCTGCACGGTCCCCGCACCGTGCTCGACCGCCGTGACCTCGACGCTGCTCAGGTCGTCGCTCGGCCGCACGCGAGTGATCGTCGTGCGCTCACCCGTGACCGAACCGCCGACCCCGACGACCTTCGTGCCGCTCGGGCAGCTGACCGACACGGACTTGGCCGACGACGACTCGGGACTGACGGCCTGCACCGCCACCACGTCGTCAGTCGCCGCGTGCGCGACCGCCGGACTGGTCAGACCCAGTACGAGCAGGGCCGTGCTCATCACCTTCACGTCCATCCCCCTTCGGGTCCGCGGGCCTGGTCAGCCCGCGGACCCGAAGGATGCCGCGCTCGATTAAGGCCGCCTTAAAGTCGGCGTTCTCCCAAATCAGGGGCAGCTGACGAGAACGTCGCCGTCCTCGGCGTCGAGGCAGGTGTCCACGCCGAGACCGCCGTTGAGCGTGTCGTTGCCGGCCAGACCCCAGATGAGGTCGTTGCCGCCCAGCGCGAGGATGTTGTTGGCCACCGGGCTGCCGACCAGGTGGTCGACGAAGTTGGTGCCGGTCAGGTTCTCCACGTCGCTCGCCACGTAGTCCTTGAGCGCCAACGTGTCGTAGCCGTCGTCGGTGCCCGAGCCGATGGTCGCTGAGACACCCGAGTTCGGGTGCAGCGCACTGCCGCTGTTGTAGTCGACGCGGTCCACGCCCGCACCGCCGTACACGGACACGCCGCCACGCTTCGGGCGCAGCGTGTCGATGCCGTCGCCGCCGCTGATCGTGCCCTTGGCGCGGGTCTCGATGACGTCGTTGCCCTCTTCGCCGTAGACGTAGGCGGGCATCGCGTCGGCGTTGGTGTTGTCGTAGTTGATCGCGATGCGGTCGTTCAGGTCACCCGCGTTGACCCGCACCGACGTGATCAGCTTCGTGGTGCCCGACTCGTAAGCGCACCGCACGATGTCGTTGGTGAGCGCACATCCGGCGCCCACGGCCAGCAGGTCACCGGAGTCGGTGATGGTGAGGTTGTGGCTCGCGGTGTCCAGCGCGACCACGATGTTGTTGGTCTTGCCGGCCTCGCCCTCGACGACCAGCTGGTGGTTGTTCACGTACACCGTGGTGTGCGGCGTGGCGTGGGCGACCGCGGGCATCGCGATCGCGGCGAGGGTGGCGGCGCCCAGACCGATGAGCATTCTCATGCTGGTTTCTCCCCTTTGGTGGTGTCTTGTTGTGCCGGGAGGAGCCTGCTCAGAGGTCTTTCAGCCACCTTTGAGTGGTTTTAGGGCGGTCTTTCGGCTGACAGCAGAACGCCCCTTTGCCGTGGTCGGAGTGCTGTCACCATGAGGAAATGGCGGAGATCCTGGACTTCAAGCGCGCACCCGAGCCGTTGTGGCGTGAGGCCTTGGGCCGCAAGCTGCGTGAGACCAGGGAGGCTCGCGGCGACCGGCTGGTCGACGTGGCCGAACGCGCGGGCATCTCGGTGCAGTACCTGTCCGAGATCGAACGCGGCCGCAAGGAGCCGTCGAGCGAGATGATCGCGGCGGTCACCGGTGCTTTAGGTATTGACCTGGCCGACCTGTTGATCGGTGTCGCCGGCCAGGTCCGCTCCCAGTACGTCGTGCGCAGTCAGCAGTTCATGACTTCGCGACCGGTCGGCCGTCCGTCCGGGCCGGTGCTCATGGCTGTGGCCTAACGCTGCTCGATCACCCTGTCCGCGAGCCCGTACTCGATGGCGCTCGGCGCGTCGAACACGCGGTCGCGGTCGGTGTCGTGGCGCAGTTCGGCCACGCTCCGGCCGGTGTGGCGGGACAGGATGTCCTCCAGCTGCGTGCGCACCCGCACCACCTCGTCCGCCGCGAGGATCAGGTCCGGGATCGCGCCACGCCCCTGCGCCGCGGGCTGGTGCAGTACGACCCTGGAGTGCGGGAGGACGACCCGGCGCCCCTCCGCGCCAGCGGCGAGCAGCACCGCGCCTGCCGCAACCGCTTGCCCGACGCACGTCGTCGCCACCGGCGCGTTGATGTAGCGCATGGTGTCGTAGAGCGCGAGCATCGCGGACGGGTCGCCGCCCTCGCAGTTGATGTAGAGGTTGATCTCCAGGTCCGGGTTGTCCGCCTCCAGGTGCAGCAGCTGGGCGATCAACGCGTTGGCCACGCCGGAGTCGATCCCGGTGCCGAGGTAGACGATCCGTTCGGAGAGGAGGTGCGAGTAGACGTCCATGACGCGCTCGCCGCGCGAGTCCCGCGTGATGACGTTGGGAATGGTGTAGGTGCTCATGCGACAGCTCCCGCGTGCAGTCCCAGCTGATGCGTGCGGACGGGGACGACCTGTCCGAGATCGCTGACGACGTGGTCGATGAACCCGTACTCACTGGCCTGCGCGGTGGTGAACCACCTGTCGTGCAGCGAGTCGGTGAAGATCCGGTCGAACGGCTGGCCGGTGTCCTCGGCGATCAGGCCGAGCACGGTGTCCCTGGTGTGGCGCAGGTCGTCCGCCTGCACCTCGACCTCGACGGCCGAACCACCGATGCCCGCACTGCCCTGGTGCATCAGGATCCGCGCGTGCGGCAGGGCGAACCGCTTTCCCTTGGTACCGGCGGAGAGCAGGAACTGCCCGGCACTGCACGCGAGCCCGAGCGCCAGCGTCGCGACGTCGCACGGCACCAGCCGCATGACGTCGCGGATCGCCAGCATCGCGGGCACCGAACCACCCGGCGAGTGGATCCACAGCGCGATGTCCTGCCGTGGATCCTCGCTCGCCAGCGACAGCATCTGGGTCGCCAGCACCGTGCCGTTGTCGTCGTCGAGCGCGCCGTCGAGAATCAGCACCCGCTGAGCGAAGAACCGTTCCCGCAGCCCAGAGCTGAAGAGCCTCTCGTTGTTCGTCATGTGCTTGACGATGCCGGGCAGGTCTGGTTCCGCGCCGCTTTCTCTGCTGTGGGCAGATCAGCCCACAGCAGGCACGTAGGCGTTCGCCGGTCGGCCGGGGATGTCGACGTCGACGGCGAACAGCGCGCCGTCGTGCAGGGTCGGGCGGCGCAGGCCGTGCTTCGCGGTGGTGATGAAGAGCCTGCCCAGGTCCTTGCCGCCGAGGCAGACGCTCGTCGGTTGCTTCGCGGGGAGGCGGATCTCGTGGTCCAGCCAGCCGTCCGGGCGGTAGCGGCGCACGACACTCGCGCCCCAGAACGCGATCCACACGTTGCCCGCGACGTCCGTGGTCATGCCGTCCGGGGTGTGGTGCGGGGCGTGCAGGAAGACGCGGCGGCCGCTCAGCTCGCCGTCGGTGTCGACGTCGAACCGGTGCACGATGCCGCGGGCGCTGTCCGCCAGGTACATCAGCGTGCCGTCGTGGGAGAACGCCGGTCCGTTCGGGATCGTGAGTCCTTTGAGGACCGGAGACGGCGTGCCGAGGCGGTGCAGTGCGCCGGTGCCGGGTTCGGTGTCGTACGCCATCGTCGTGACCCAGAAGCGGCCTGCCGGGTCGGCCACAGCGTCGTTCACGCGCATGCCCTCGCCGGCGAAGGACTCCAGCGTCGGGCCGTCGAGGAGTCCGGCACCGGCTCCCTTGGCCGCCATGAGTCCCTGCTCGGACGGGGCGACGGCGCCGACCGGGACGTCGAGCTTCGCGATCTCCTGGAACGGCGCGGGAACGTCGCCGCGGGTCTCCAGCACGCGTCCGGCCAGGAGATCGACGACGACGAGTTTCCCGTTGATCCAGCGAGCGCCTTCGCCGAGTTCCAGTTGCTCGAAGTTCCACTGCGTCAACGTCATCGGACGGTGCTCCCTGATTGCAGGTCCAGAAGGGCGAGGTCGGTGCGGGTGGGCAGGCCCTGCCAGTCGCCGGGCGTGGCGACGGCGAACGCGGCGACGGCGGTGCCGCGGTGCAGGCGGTGTTCCGGGCTCAGGCCGTCGAGGAGGCCGGACAGATATCCGGCCACGAACGCGTCTCCCGCGCCCGTGGTGTCGACGGCGGTGACCCGGTGGGCCGGCGCTGTCCACTCACCTTCTGACGTACGTGCGGTAGCGCCGTCCGCGCCGTGTTTGACCACCACTTGTCCGATGTTGTGATCATCACCTGCGATCGCCAGCTCGTCGTCGGAGGCGATCAACAGGTCCACGCGTGTCAGAAGTGGACGGATCGCCCTGGCCACCTCGTCCGCCGACCACAGCTTGGAGCGGAAGTTCACGTCGAGGCTCACCGTGCTGCCCGCTTCCCGGCCGAGGTTGACGGCCTCGGTGACCGCTGCTCGTGCCGACTCGCTCAACGCGCAGGTGATGCCGGTGACGTGCACGATCTTGGGCACGCTGACGTCGAACGCTCTCGTGACGTCCTTCGTGGACAGTTGCGACCCGGCGGATCCGCTGCGGTAGTAGAGAACCCTGGTGATGTCGGCGGTGCGCGGTTCGAAGAGGATCAAGCCGGTCCTGGCCTGCGCGGTTCGGCCGCTGACCTCGACCTGCTCGGCGAACAACGTGCGCCGGACGAGCTCGCCGATCTCGTCCTCACCCGTCACCCCGACCCACCGCACGGCGTGGCCGAGCCGGGCGACGCCGATGGCCACGTTGGACTCCGCGCCCGCGATCGTCAGTTCCGCGGTGCCACCGAGGCGGAACGGCCCGGTGGCCCGGAACGCACCCATGGTCTCGCCCAGGGTCAGCACGTCGGTCATGCGGTTCCTTCCTCGAAGGCGGTGAGGGTCAGGCGCCACCGCACGATTCCGCTCGCGGGCACGATCGCCACGGGTCTCGTCGTGTCCTCGCGGTCGAACGTCCTGCCGAGCATCGGTTCCACGCCGACGCTGCGGTACGGGTATATGTCCGGCCAGCCCTTCAGATTTCGCCACAACGCGATCGACACCGGTTGATCCGCGCATTCGACGTGCATGTCGAGTTGGTGATCTCCATCCACCACACGGATCCGATCGCTCTCCAGCACCGCACCGACCGCCGTGCCGTCGTCCGGGCCGAGGGTGTCCAGTCCGGCCGGCCACCGCTTCAGGACCGGCGCCGGGTCGGTGATCAGGACAGGGCTTTCGGGCGCGACGAGACGAGCTTCGGCGCTGACGTCGAGCAACGCGTGCGCGGCCCACACGAACCGGTAGCCGGGCTCGGCGGTGAGCTCGTAGCCGACGATGACCGCGCCGTCCTCGGTGTCGATGCGGCGGCGGAGCTGGAACTCCGGGCAGCGGACACCGCTCTCATCCCACGGCCTGCTCCACGCGTCCCCGTGATCGGGAAGGCCGCGCACGGTCGGCACGCACTCCTCCAGGCCGCCCGCATCGACGAACGGATCGCCTGGTCGCACGCCCGCGCGGGCCGGGTCAGGCCGGTGCCAGAGCCACTCACGGCGGGCGGTGCGCAGCGACGTCCAGCGCCCGCCGAGCCCGTTGTCGACCTCGACGTACAGCGGCACAGCCATTGTGACCTGCACGGTTAGTCCCTGACATGATCGAGTACGTGGTTAATTAGTAATTTATCTTGCCACGTTCGATCGCCGAGACCAACACCTCAGCCCGTCGCGCAGGCCGTTCCGTTGAGCGTGAACGACCGCGGAGCCGTGTTCCGGTCGCGCATCGACCCGAGGAACCCGAGCGACACCTCACCACCGGGCGCGATCGTCGCCACGTAGGACGCGTTGGTCGCGCTGACGGCCGCACCCCGCTGCGACGCCGACGCGTTCCACATCTGCTGGACGGTCTGCCCGTCGCTGAACGACCATCCGAGCGCCCACCCGTTGATCGCCGTGCGGCCGGTGTTCTTGATCGTCACGCCGCCCTTGAACCCGCCCGGCCACTGCCCCTCGATCCGGTACGACACCTTGCACGGCGGCGCGGGAGGCGGCGGCGGAGTCGTCACAACCGGAGGAGGCGGAGGCGGCGGCGCAGTCGTGGTCGGTTGCGGCTGGATTCGCTTGGGAGGCGTCGTCGCCGAGGGCACCGCGGTCGTTGTCGGCGTGGCATCCATTCCGTTGCAGGGCAATCCCCACAGGCCACGATTCTCGCGCGCCGCACGCTGTTCCGCTTCCGCGATCTCACCGGCCGCACCCTGCGCCCGCAACACACCTTCCCGGACCGCGAGCAACGCGTAGTCGGTCCCGTCGTCGAGCTCCAGGTTCACCTCGCCGGGCTCCACCGTCGTGACCCGGACAGGCCGCACCAGCAACGTCTTGGTGGCGAACGCGATCGCCGCGGCCGCCCAGCACACAGCCGGCTCCGCGAGCAACGAGATCCGGACGCGTTGCCCGTCGTCCAGCTCGACAGTGCGCCCGTCGACGATCTCGCGCACGAACCGCGGCACGTTCTGCCGCGCCTCCGTGATCAACGTCGGCTGCCGCGACGGCACGCGGGTGACCGGAGGTGGTGCCGGGCTCTCCGCGCACGCGCAGGTGAGGAGAACCATGAGAAATGACAAGAACTTCCGCACCACCAAGGGCTCCCGACGCGGTCGTTGAAACTTTGACGACCGTATCGGTCAGCAGGCGCCGTGCACTCCGCCGTTCGGAGTTGATCAACTACGCGAAAGGGAGTCCCGTGTGGTTCAGACCAAAGTTCGTTGTGGGCAAAGCGATGTTGAATGTCCTCAGGGGACGATGCGACGGGGTCCACTCCGGACGTCCCTCGCGGTCCATCAGGCCGGGCCACGTGCGAGGTAGACCTTCATGGCGGTGAAGTCGAGCGTGACGTTGTAAGGCTTGTAGAAGCTGTGCGCGAAGTCCCCCAGCACGTCGAACCCGTGCCCGTCGTGCAGGTTCCGCTCACTCGTGACGCTGTACGCACCCTTGGCGAAGGCGTTGCCGAGCCGCACTTCCTTCGGATAACACGGGTACACGGTGATCGGCAGACCGCCCGCCGCCGACTCCTCCGGCCGCTCGTGGTCGATCCGGATGCCCAACTCCTCGGCAGTGCCTCGGAACACGCCCGCGACGTTGCTGCCGGTGCCTCCGATGTGCAGTCCCGCCACGCGCGGCCCGGAGTCGGCGAAGCTGCCCCTGCTCAAGATCAGGTGGTCGCGGACGAGCCACAGCGGCAACGGCTCGGCACCCGCGCGTTCGGCGGCAATGCGTGCCTGCCGGGAGTTCTCCGGCGTGCGGCGGCGCAGGATCAGCTGACGGCCGGCGTAGTCGACGGTCGTCAGGAGGTGGTAGAAGATCGACGTGCCGAAGATGCCGTCCGAGTCGGCACTCGGCTCACCGTCCGACCAGTGCACGGGAATGTTGCGCAGCTCGATCTCGCCCAGGCGGAACGAGTCCAGGATCCCGTAGTAGAACCACTTGTCCAGGTACTCGACCTTCTCCTTGGCAACCACCTGGATCCCCGCCTCCTCGGCGACCCGCGCGGACACGTTCAACGGACCCACGCGCGTGTAGAAGGAGAGGCGCTTGGGCGGTCCGCCGTTGAGCGAACCCTCCACCTGCGGAATCGGGTCCATCTGCAGCCACGGCAACCGCGCGGTGTCACCGCGGATCTCGTACGGCTGCCCGCGAAACGCCTCGCACCACTCGGCCTCGGCCTCCGCACCGGCCGCGCGCAAGTGCGGAGCGGCCTGGCCGAGCTTGTCCTGCCGGGTGAAGCAGTCGGCCAGCACGCGGTTGATCGCCTTGTCCGCAGGCGCCAGCGCGACAGCCGCACCCAGGTACTCCTCGGCCTCCGAGAACCTGTTGCTCAACAGCGCCACATACCCGCGCTGACTGGCGGCGTGCACGTTCTGCGGGTCGCGCTTGAGAATTTCCTCGTACGCACGGCCTGCCTGCTCGAACTTCCCGGCCTTGAACAACGCGTCCGCGTCGCCCCCGGCCTGCGCGAGAGCCGTCCCGCCCAGCAGCGGCGCCCCAGCGGCCAGCACCGCCGCCGCACGCAGCACCGAACGCCGATCCCAGTCTCCGGCCAATGTCCCGCTCCTCCCCAGTAGAGCCAAGGTCGGAGCAAGTCAACGAAACACGGCGTCGCCAGCACGTATCCGAATTCCAATACACCCACGATATGTCCAAAGTGGATACCAGAAGCGGGGCTCGGACAACATCCACACGCACCCGTCGGGGGTCCGGGGGCGTAGCCCGCCGGACGGGGTCTGGGGGTTGTACCCCCAGAAAACACTCGGGCGGCCTCCGGTTCGCGCTTTCCGCGAACAGAGACCGCCCGGTCGAACGATGCCCCCGGTGCGACTCGAACGCACACTGGACGGATTTTGAGTCCGCTGCCTCTGCCGATTGGGCTACGGGGGCGTAGCTGTGTGAACTCTAGCGGATCACGCCAGCAACTTTCGCGCGGGGGCTCTACGACTTTACGAGACGTCCGATGGCCGCTGACGCTTCCGCCAGCTTGGCCTCGGCGACCGGGCCACCTTCCGCGGCGGCCTGCGCCACACAATGCTTCAGGTGCTCGTCGAGCAACCCCAGCGAGACCGCCTGCAGCGCCTTCGTGGCGGCGGAGATCTGGGTCAGCACGTCGATGCAGTATTCGTCGTTCTCGACCATGCGCTGGAGGCCGCGGATCTGTCCCTCGATGCGGCGCAGTCGCTTGAGGTATGCGTCCTTGTCCGCGGTGTACCCGTGCATCGGCCCCTGACCTTCCCTACCCCTGGCGGGTATGTCGAGGATACCCGCACCGGATGGGGGTGCGTTAAGTGCGACGCTGCTCCGTCAGCGGGAATGGTGAAGCGGCCAGCAAGCCCAGCAACAGGTCGAAGTGAGACGACTAGCTGCACATTTTGGACCCATAACACCCCTCCGGTTTCCCGGGGTAAATGACCCGACTGGGCGGTTGGGTCACATTTTAGCGGCGAAAGGTTCGCCGTTTTTCCTCATCTGGACTATGGTGTTGCCGGAGCACGTGGTTACGTCGAGGATCCGCGTGCTATGTGAGTACCCAACGGAGGAACAGTGGCACAGCAGACCGTCGTCCAACTCATCGACGACCTCGACGGCGGAGAAGCCGACGAGACCGTGACCTTCGCACTTGACGGTGTCGAGTACGCCATCGACCTGTCGAAGGGAAATGCGGAGCGGCTTCGCGAGTCGCTGGCGGACTTCGTCGCCAAGGCGCGTCGTGCGGGTGGCCGCAAGCAGCGCAAGGGCACCGGCAAGTCCACGGTGAAGGCCACCGACAAGGCTGAGGCGCAGCGCATTCGTGACTGGGCCCGGGCACAGGGGCACCAGATCTCGGACCGCGGCCGCATTCCGCAGAACCTGGTTGTGCAGTTCCAGGAAGCGCACGCCTCCTGACCTGCGCAAACACGCGAGGTTTCCACACGTCGGCCGGGCCGCCGGCCGACGTGTTAAACCATCAGGCACGAACACAGTCCGGTCTGTTCACACTATCCCCGGAACGTGGGATCAACGACCGGGAAAGTGCGCTCCGAACAGGCGTAACACCGCAGTCGCCTTGACCGCTGTCTCCTCGAATTCCTCGTCGGGGTCCGACAGCGAGATGACAGCTCCGCCCACGCCGAAACTGACCTGGTCGCCGTTCGTCACGAGCGTTCGGATGACGATGCTGAAGTCGGCGGCGCCGTTGAGCGAGAAGTAACCGAGGGCTCCCGAGTACACCCCGCGTGGACCGGCTTCCAACCCATCAAGGATCTGCATGGTCCGGATCTTCGGGGCACCGGTCATCGAACCACCGGGAAACGCGGCTCGAACACATCGGACGGCAGAACTGTCCGGTCGAAGTCTCGCCCGCACGGTGCTCACCAATTGGTGTACGGTCGCGTAGGTCTCGACGTCGAACAACCGCGTCACCTCGACCGAACCCACTTCCGCGCACGTGCCGAGATCGTTGCGGACCAGGTCCACGATCATCAGGTTCTCCGCCCGGTCCTTGACCGAACGGGCCAACGTTGTGCGCAACATCTCGTCGTCCGCCGCATCAACACCACGCGGCCGTGTGCCCTTGATCGGCGATGACTCCACGACACCGTGCCGGTCGACCTTGATAAATCGTTCGGGTGACGTGCTGAGCACGGACAGTTCACCGAAACGCAGCAACGCACCGAACGGAACGGGATTAGCGGCGCGAAGCAGCCGATAAGTGTCCCAAGTGTCCAGCGACGCCCGCCACGACATCATGTTCGTCAGGCACGCCTCGTACGTCTCCCCCGCCGTGATCGCTTCCTGGCACGCGCTGATCAGCTTCAGGTAGTGCGCGCGCGGATGCCGCAGCGTCACCGCGGACACGACGGGCCGGGAAGGCTCCTCCAACGGCCGCAGATCCGCCAGAACGGCCGAAACCTCGCCGAACCACGTGTCATCGGTCAGCGACATCAAATAGACGCACTCATCAACGTGATCGATGACCACCGCACGGTCCGCGAACACGAACGACGCGTCAGGTTGTTCCGCACGGTGGGCGTAGTCGCCGCCGCACTGCGCCTTCAGCTCGTAGCCGAGGTATCCGACCCACCCAAGTGCGAAGTCGAACGGCACATCGGGTTGTTCAACTCCCCACGCCGCGATGTCGTCGTCCATCCACGAGAAGAAGGACGGACACGGTACGTGCGCACCGTCGAGAGTGAGCACCTGGTCCGGCACGGAGTACTGCGCAACGCGCGCGAGAGGCCCGGAAGCGTCCCCCATGAACGAGAACCGCCCACCGGACCCGCTGTCCAGCCAGAACGACGTCTCAGAAGCCCGGTAGAGCGCTGCGAACGCCGCTTCCGCATCGACGGCCAGGTCGAGGCGCCGGACGTGCACAGGGCGCTTCTGAGGCGCTGGACGAACCTGCGCTGGTTCGGCTACGGCAGCGGTTCGAGTGGGCGTCAGCGCGGCGAAGTTCGCGAGCATCTCGCGTCCGAAGTCAGTGCAGATCGACTCCGGGTGGAACTGCACTCCCCACGCGGGCCTGTCGAGAGCGCGCACACCCATCAGCACGGAGTCGTCGCTCCACGCGATGGCTTCCAACGAGGAAGGCAGGTCCGTGACCGCCAACGAGTGGTAGCGCACGACGTCCAACGGCGACGGCAGCCCGGCGAACACGTCGAAGCCCGTGTGTGTGACAGGCGAGACGATCCCGTGGCGCGGTACGGGCGCAGGGCCCACCACGGCGCCATAGGAAAGGCATAGCCCCTGATGCCCCAAACACACGCCGAGCAACGGAATCTCGGCGTGGTCGATCACCGCGCGGCAGATGCCGAAGTCGGCGGGATTACCAGGCCGGCCCGGTCCGGGCGAGATCACCACGTTGTCGAACGACCGCAGTGAGGCAAGCCGGAAGCGCGGGTCGTCGTTGTGGACGACCACGGGCTCGGCTCCGTTCACCTCGGCGATGTGCTGAAAGAGGTTGAACGTGAACGAGTCGTAGTTGTCGATGAGAAGGGTGCGCATTGCAGGACGGCACTCTACCTGCCAAAACACCCGAATAGAGCAACGAGAGAGAGCGGCCACAAACGTGACCGCTCTCAGCACAACAGAC
Organism: Lentzea sp. NPDC006480; assembly: GCF_040611995.1. Lineage (NCBI taxonomy): Bacteria > Bacillati > Actinomycetota > Actinomycetes > Pseudonocardiales > Pseudonocardiaceae > Lentzea > Lentzea sp. NPDC006480. Next base: position 42,204 of record NZ_JBEXPJ010000013.1, on the reverse strand, counting down.
CACTCAGCCGCCGACGCGGAACCGCGGGTCGGTCGCCAGCCCGGCCAGCTGTTGCTCGGTGAAAACCGGCACGTCGAGTTCCGGATATTCACCGCCGTTGTACTTGTCGTCCTGCGCGATCGTCACGACCGTGCCGTCCAGCGCGCGATAGGTCGCCCACTTGTCGAACTGGTCGCGGTCGCTCGTGTTGTGCCGCACGACTCCGACCCGCAGGCCGCCGACGTCCAGCACCTGGCACTCGCCGCCCATGCCCCAGAACGTCTTGGCCAGCTCGCACGGTTCGTCGGGCAACGCCGGGTTGGGCGTGGACACCTCGGCGAGCAGCCAGCCCACCTTGCCGTCCTTGCGCATCGGTGTCTGGGCCGTGTACTCCCAGACCTCGGGGGTCTCACCGCGGTCGGACGCCACCTGCCCCTGGGTGGTCTGCATGTCGCGCCCGCCGGCGGACTTCAGCTGGACGGCCTCGTACCCCGGCGGCACAACGCCTTTCAGCTCTTCGAGCAGCTTCTGCGCCCGGTCCGCCTGCGGCCCGCTGGTGGCGGTGCGATCGGTCTGGCCGGCGGGCCACTTCGGGCCCCACACCGAAGTCGGCAGGATCTTGCCGGCACCCGCCACGACGTCCCGGCGCAGACCGGGGTTCACCGCCAGAGCCGTCCCCACACCGAGCCCCACGACGAGCACCGCGACGGCAGCACCCACCAGGGAGGCCCTGCGCTTCGACCTGGCCCGGTGCGCCACGCCGAGAGCCTGGCCGGGGTCCATCGGCGGCGGCGGGCTGCTCGCCACCAGCACGTGCTCGAAAGCGTTCCTGAGGTCCTGTTCGTTCATCGAACCCTCTCCTGCTGTGAGAGCAGGCCGCGCAGCGTCTGCAGCCCCCGCGCGGCCTGGCTCTTGACCGTTCCTTCCGAACATTTGAGGACGACTGCCGTCTGTTCGACCGACATGTCCTCCCAGTACCGCAGGACGAGGCACGCGCGCTGCTTCGGAGGCACCTTCGCCAGCGCCTCCAGCAACACCATTCGGTCCTCGGGGTGGGGGGCTGACGGAGCCGCCGAGTCGGCCGGCTCCTCGGCCGTCGACTCGAACCGGAACCACCCGCGCCGTCGCTCGGACAGGAACGTCCGCACCAGGATCTGCCTGGTGTAGGCGTCCAACGCCTCGTGCCGCTCAATGCGGCGCCACGCCAGATAGAGCTTCGTGAACGCCTGCTGCACGAGATCTTCCGCGCGATGCCAGTCGCCGCACAGCAGGTACGCCGTGCCGCGCATGGCGTCGGAACGGGCCGCGAAGTACTCCTGGAACGCGGCGTCCCGGTCACTCATCAGATCTCCCCCTGTCTGCGGGTACCGGGTTACTCACGCCACGTGTGCGCCGCCGGGTTGCATGACCTGGGGGAGTTTTTTCGGCGATCGGGCAAGGTCAGGGTGCCACCGGCGGTGACGGCTCGCGTGCCGAAGGTGAGCGCGCGGCTCCGGCGATCAAGCCTTCAGGTGGGAAACGCATACTTGATGTCGTGATCTTCCTGTTGCTCCTCGGAGTCCCGGTCGCGCTGGGCCACCTGTACCTGTGGCGCCGGCTGGTCGTGGACACGACGCGCCCCCGCACGCTCGGACGCCGCGTCGGCACGTCGGCCATCGTCGGGGCGTTCGTGCTGCTGATGAGCACACTGGTGGTGACGCGACGGGTGCCGCCGGAGTTCGGGAAGTTCTTCGCCTGGCCGGGGTTCGTGTGGCTCGCGGTGCTCTTCTACCTGGCCATCGCGCTCGGCATCGCGGAGATCCCGCGGCGAATCCTGCTGAAGCGGGCCACTCTCGCTCCCGTTGCCGTTGGCGCCGGTCCTGACCCCGTCGAACCGGTCGAGGTCGTGCCGGATCCCGGTCGCAGGCTGTTCATCTCGCGGTCGGTCGCCATCGGTTCCGGCATCGCGGCGGGCAGTGTCGTCGGCTACGGCATGACGCAGGCGTTGGGGGCACCGCAGCTGCTGCAGGTCCCCGTCACGCTGAACAAACTCCAGAAGTCCATGTCGGGCTTCCGGATCGCGGTCGTGAGCGACATTCACCTCGGGCCGCTGCTCGGCCGTGCGCACACCGAGCGGATCGTGCGGATGATCAACGAGCAGGAGGCCGACCTCGTCGCGATCGTCGGCGACCTGGTGGACGGCACGGTCGCCGAACTGGGCGAGGCCGCGGCGCCGTTGCGGGACCTGGTGTCCAAGCACGGCAGCTACTTCGTGACGGGCAACCACGAGTACTTCTCCGGCCACGAGCAGTGGATCTCCGAGGTCGAGAAGCTCGGCGTGAACCCGTTGCGCAACGAGGGTTTGACCGTGGCCGGTGGACTGGAGCTCGCCGGTGTGAACGACGTGACCGGGAAATCCTACGGCGACGCACCGGACTTCGAACGCGCTCTCGCGGGCCGCGACAAGAACAACCCGCTCGTCCTGCTGGCGCACCAGCCGGTGCAGGTGGCCGACGCGTCTTCACACGGCGTCGACCTCCAGTTGTCCGGTCATACACACGGTGGACAGATGGTGCCGTTCAACTTCGTCGTGCCGCTGCAGCAACCCGGTGTCGCGGGGCTGTCGAAGGTGGACGACACGTGGCTCTACGTCAGTCGTGGCGCGGGTTTCTGGGGTCCTCCGGTGCGCGTGGGCGCTCCTCCCGACATCACGATGATCGAGCTTCGTTCTGCTGGCTAAATCACACTCGCGCGGACTGGATTGCGCGATTGCGGTGTGGAGGCCGTAGAGTGGACGGCCGTGCCCGCGTACGGACCGCGAGGCGGATGAAGGGGGACTCCTGGGGAAATGACCGAGAGCTTCGCCGTTGATCGGCGCAACGAGGCAGAGGCTCGTATTCGGCGTTTCCTGGACCAGGAGAACCCGTCGACACCGTGTCTGGTGATCGACCTCGAGACGATACGTGCGCGCTACCAGGCAATTCACGCGGCACTGCCGTCCGTCGACATCTTCTACGCCGTCAAGTCCAACCCGGAGTCGGCCGTGGTCGGCACGCTCGTCGCCGAGGGTGCGCAGTTCGACGTGGCATCGCCCGCGGAGATCGACTTGTGCTTGGCGCAGGGCGCTTCGCCCGCGTCGATCTCGTACAGCAACCCCATCAAGAAGGCCGCTGACATCGCGTATGCCTTCTCGCGCGGGGTGCGACTGTTCGTGTCGGACAGCGAACAGGACGTGCGTTTCGTGGCCGAGCACGCGCCCGGTTCGTCCGTGCTCGTGCGAATCCTTGTACACAGCAAGGGTTCCACGTACCCGTTCGGCAACAAGTTCGGTTGCGATCCCGAGATGGCGACGGACCTCTTGCGGCTGGCGCACGAGTTGGGACTCGTTCCTCTTGGCGTCGCGTTCCACGCCGGTTCGCAACAGCTCTCGGTCTCCGGCTGGGACTCCGGCATCGCCGACGCCGCTTTGATCGCGTCAAAGTTGCGTGCGGAAGGCATCGAGACCACCACCGTGAACTTGGGCGGCGGCCTTCCCGCGGTGTATCAAGAAGACACGCCGACGCTGGAGGCTTTCGCCGCCGCCATCGAGGCTTCACTCGCGCGACACTTCGGTGAAACACGCCCGCGAGTGATGATCGAACCCGGCCGCGCGATCTCCGCCCAGGCCGGGATGATCCGCTCGTCCGTCGTCCTCGTCTCCCGGAAGTCCTATTCGGACGAACGGCGCTGGGTGTACCTCGACATCGGCCGCTACCAGGGACTCGCCGAGACCGAGGGCGAGGCGATCGCCTACGCGCTGCGAACCTCGCGCGACGGCGGCGAAACCGGCCCGATCGTGCTGGCCGGCCCGACCTGCGACGCGGACGACGTGATCTACCAGCACACCCGCTACGACCTGCCGCTGGACCTCGCGGCCGGCGACCACGTGGACATCCTCTGCGCGGGCGCCTACACCTCCTCATATTCGTCCGTGTGCTTCAACGGCTTCCCGCCGCTAGCCACGTACTGCGTATAAGCCCGTTCGCAATTCACATAGTTTGGAGTGATTGATGTCCGAAGCGCCCTGTCAGACCGAGGAAACCGTCGGTTTGTTCGCGGGACAGCACGTACTTGCAGAGCTCTCGGGTGTGAGCGCGGATCTGCTCGACGACGAGCAGTTCCTCCGACACGCCCTTGGTGAGGTTCTCACGCAGGCCGACGCAACGGTGCTGGAGGTGATCTCCAAGAAGTTCGATCCTCAAGGAGTCACCGTGCTGGCTCTGCTGTCGGAGTCCCATGCGTCGATCCACACGTATCCCGAAGTGGGGTCGGTGTTCGTCGACGTGTTCACCTGCGGTACGCGTGCCAAGCCCGCGCTGGCCGTCCAGCTACTCGCTGACGCCCTGGGCGCCGCTCACGTGAGCACGGACCTCGTCACTCGAGGCCTCAAGGAGCACGCCGCGTGAACACGATCAACGAACCGCTCGCCGACGGCATGACCCGCCACTGGCAAGTGGACGAGGTGCTGGTCGACACCAAAACCGACTTCCAGCACCTGGTGATCGCCCGCACGGCCCAGGGCATCTCCCTGTTCTGCGACAACGACCGCCAGTCCACGGAGTTCAGCCAGCTGACCTACCACGAGGCCCTCATGGTCCCAGCGCTCCTGCTGGCCGACCAGGTGGACCGCGTGCTGGTCATCGGCTCCTCCGAAGGCGTCGTCTGCCAGATGGCCGTCCAGCACGGCGCGACCGTCGTCGACCACATCGACATCGACGAGCAGGCCGTGAAGCTCTGCGCCGAGCACCTCCCCTACGGCTACACGGCGGAGGAGCTGGCTGCGGCGGAAGAGGGCTCCGGCCCGATCCGCGTGCAGTACATCGACGGCTTCGAGTACATCCGCACGACGTCCGAGAAGTACGACATCGTGCTGGTGGACCTCCCCGACGAGCGCGAGGAGGAAGCCCAGCACAACCGCTTGTACGGCGCCGACTTCCTGCGCATGTGCAAGGCCCTGCTCCGCCCCGGCGGCGTGGTGGTCAACCAGTCGGGCTGCCAGACCATGTGGCGCAACACCACCCTGATCCGCTCCTGGCAGCGCTTCAACGAGGTGTTCGACACGGTCGCCTACTACGGCTCGGACGAGCACGAGTGGGCCTACCTGTTCGGCCGCGCGGACGTGGTCGAGGACCCGACCGCGCTGATGGTGGAGCGCCTGAAGACCGCGGGCTACCAGCCGGAGTCGATCGACGACCTGGCCCTGCTCGGCAACAGCATTCCGCCGTACCGGGTCCGTCAGTCACTGGCCTAGGTTCGGCACTGAAGGGGCGCTTTCCACCTGGGAAAGCGCCCCTTCGCTATTTTTTGAGCGCCACGTCGACGACACCCAGCACGACCGTGTTGAGCCGGAACCCGGCCGGACTGGAAACGCGGTTCCAGGCGAGGGCTGGCGACGTGGATCGCCTGGGCCGGCTCTACCCCACCCTCAGCTGAGCGCCTGCCTGAGGAAGTCCACCTGCAACAGCAACAGATTCTCAGCAACCTGCTCCTGCGGCGTCATGTGCGTGACCCCGGACAACGGCAGCACGGTGTGCGGCCGCCCAGCCGCCAGCAACGCGTTCGACAACCGCAACGTGTGAGCAGCCACCACGTTGTCGTCAGCCAACCCGTGAATGATCATCAACGGCCGCGACAGCTTGTCCGCGTCGTCGATGAGCGAGTTCGAGTCGTAAACTTCAGGCTTCTCCTCTGGATGCCCGAGGTACCGCTCCGTGTAGTGCGTGTCGTACAACCGCCAGTCGGTGACCGGCGCCCCGGCGATCCCGGCGTGGAACACATCAGGCCGACGCAGCACAGCCAGCGCCGACAGATACCCACCGTAGGACCAGCCGCGGATCGCCACGCGCGTCAGGTCGAGATCAGGCTCCACAGCCGCGGCGGCCTGCAGGGCGTCGACCTGGTCCTCCAACGTGGCGCCGGCGAAGTCGTAGGCGATCGCGCGTTCCCAGGCTAGCCCGCGCCCCGGCGTCCCCCGCCCATCGGCGACGATCACCGCGAAACCCTGGTCCGCCAGCCACTGCGAGGCCAGGAACGCGTTCTGCGAAGACACCACCCGCTGAGCGTGCGGCCCGCCGTACGGGTCCATCAGGACCGGGAGCTTGGTGCCCGGCCGGTGGTCGCGCGGCAGCAGGAGGGCAGCCCGAAGCCCCCGCTCCCCCAGCGTCAGCAGGCGCGGGGCGGCCTTGAGCACCGGGGTGTCGGCCCACGACTCGATCTCGTGGTCGCCGACGGTGGCGCGCACGCCAAAACGGTCCAAAGTGGCCGATGCGAGCACAACCGTGTCGCCGCCCCGAATCGCGGTGTGCACGCCGTCCTCAGCGGACAGTCGCTCCACCTCGGCGCCAACCGAGTAGACGTGAGTCTGCGTCGGGTCGTCACCAGAAGCGGCGACCAGAATCGACTCGTCGGAGATGTCGAGCACCCGGCGGACCTGAATCCCGGACGTCACCACGTCGTCGCCGACCTGAAGCGCGTACTCGTCGCCGGACGCCACGATCCGCACCAGCCGGCCGTCCGGGGTCCAGGCCGGAGCCCCGCCGGTGACCTCGACCCACACCGGGTCGGTCTCGACAGCGAGCTCGGACACCGAACCGGTCTCGGGCGCCAGCGAGTAGATCCGGCGAGTCCGCTGGTCACGGCTCTGCGTGGTGATCAGCGGCGCCCCACCGGACGACCAGTGCACGTCGTTGAGGTAGTCGAACTCGAGCAGCACCGGGACGAACGTGCCGTCCAGCGACACCACGTGCAGCGACACGTTCGCGTTAGCGGTGCCGGCGGCCGGGTAGGCGATCTCGGTGGCGGCCGTGGCCGGGTTCGCCGGGTCGGCGATGTACCAGCGCTGGACCGGGGCGTTGTTCACGCGCGCGGCGATGAGGCGGGTGCCGTCCGGCTCCCACCAGTAGCCGCGGTAGCGCGACATCTCCTCGGCCGCGATGAACTCGGCCAGGCCGAACGTGACGTCCTCGCCGTCGGGCACGGCCACGGCGAAGTCGTCGCCCGACTCCAGTTCGACGACCCGGAGCGTGCCGCGCGTGACATAGGCCACACGCGCGCCCGTCGGGTCGACGCGCGGGTCGATGACCCCGCCCCGGGTCGGCAGCTCGCGGACGGCACCTTTCACCAGGTCGGCCACGAACAGGCGGCCGGACAGGGCGAACGACGCGACCGTCGCGTCCTTCGACAGCGCGTACCCGACGATGCCCGCGCCGGACTCCCGCGTGCGCTCACGGCGGGCCTTCTCCTCGGCAGGCAGGTCCTCCGGGTCGGTCAGCAGCTGGGCCGGGTCGGCCAGCAGCCGTTCGACGCCGGTGGCCACGTCCAGCTCCCACAGCCCGTTCGCACGGCTCGTGGCCGTGGCCGGGCGCAGGAAGAAGACACGTGCCCCGTCTGACGACACCGCGAAGGTCCTGGGTGCGCCTACGGTGAACCGCTGGGTGCGCGCCTGTTGGCGCGGGAAGGAGATGTCGTTGCCCACCCGCCCACACTAACCCGAGGCCCTGCTCACGACCGGTGCGGCGAGGCACGCGGGCTGGCGCGATACAGACCAGGCGGGGGTTGCGAACCACCCGGCGACACTGCACCCCGCGCCGCGCACCACGCCCACTCCGCGCACCACGCACCACGCACCACGCACCACGCACCACGCACCACGCACCACGCACCACGCACCACGCACCACGCACCACGCACCACGCACCACGCACCGACGATCCTGGCGCGGTGCGCCCACAAGCCTGATGCATCCACGGCACCACAACCCGACACCCCGCACGCTCAGCTCGCAACCAGCATCGCAAAACACACAGGCAGGCCCAGGTGCAGACCAGACGGGGGTTGCCGACGCCCGCTACCGCCTCGCCACCTTGCGCGGCGGAAGCGGCACGAACCCGCTCGTACGCCGGACGTACTCGGCGTAGCCGGGGCGGCGCGACACGATGTCCTTCTCCAGCAACGGTTTGCCCGTGCCCTTGGCGAGCAGCAGCGTCATGATCACCGGGCCGACGATCGTGAGCGCGGACAGCCACGAGTGCAGCGCGAACAGGTACAGGCCCCACCACACGACAGCGTCGCCGAAGTAGTTCGGATGCCTTGTGTAGTGCCAAAGTCCGCGATCCATCACGGCGCCGGAGTTCGCCGGGTCCGCCCGGAACCGGGAGAGCTGCCAGTCGCCTACGGCCTCGAAGGCGAAGCCGACCATCCACACGCCAGTGCCCACCCAATCCAGCACTCCGAACGGGGCCGAAAGATGCTGCGCGGCCTGCACCGGCAGCGACACGATCCACATCAGCACGGCCTGGATCAGGTAGACGCGGTACATCCGCAGGCGCGGATTTCCCTTGGCACGCCTCAAGATGTCCTGATATCGCGGGTCTTCGTCCTTGCCGGAGTTGCGCACGAAGATGTGCACTCCCAGGCGTACGCCCCACACCGCGGTGAGCCCGGCGACCACCCACTGCCGACTTGGTTCGCCCTCCGCGAACAGCAGCGTGACCACCGCGATCACCGCGAAACCCGGGCCCCACGCCGAGTCGATCAGGTCGTAGCGCTTGCGTGCGTCCGCGTACAGGAAAAGGCCGCTGAGCAGCACGAACACGACCAGGAAGCTGATCAGGTAGCTCATCGCGCCACCAGCTCACGACGCACCCGCGGCATGCCGCTGCGCCCATGTTCGCTCCTGCGCACCGCCAGGATCTGGTCCACGCCCATCCGCCCTTCCTCGAAGGTCAGCGCACCACCCGCGAGGTACAGCCGCCACACGCGCGCTTGCCCCTCGCCGACCAGCGCGACGACCTCGTCCCACCGATCTTCCAGTGTCTGCGCCCACGCCCGCACGGTCCAGACGTAGTGCTCCCGCAACGCGTGCACGTCCCGGATCTCCAACCCCGCACCTTCGAGAAATCCTGTCGTGGCACTGACCGGTCGCATGTGCATGTCCGGCGCCACGTACGACTCGATGAACGCACCACCGCCGGGCGCGTTGTGGCCACGCGACATCTGCTGCAACAGCAACCGTCCCTCGGGCTTCAGCAACCGGTACAACGTCGCGGCGTACGTCGGGTAGTTGCTCTCACCGACGTGCTCGCCCATCTCGATGGTGGAGATCGCGTCGAACGGTTCGTCGAGCACCTCTCGGTAGTCCTGCAACCGCACCTCGACCCGGTCCTGCAAGCCTTCCGCGGCAACGCGTCCGAGGATGTGCTCACGTTGCTGCGCGGAGATCGTGACGCCGACGGCGTGCACGCCGTAGTCCCGGGCCGCGTGGATGATCATCGACCCCCAGCCGCAGCCGACGTCCAGCAACCTCATCCCCGGCCGCAGGTCGAGCTTGCGGCACACCAGATCCAGCTTGTTGTGCTGCGCCTGGGCCAATGAGTCCTCGGCGGACGTGAAGTACCCGCACGAGTAAGCCATGCTCGGATCGAGCACGAGCTGGTAGAACGCGTTGCTCAGATCGTAGTGGTGCGAAATGGCGTCCCGGTCGCGCGCCTTGGTGTGCAGAGCCCCGCGCAACCGCGCCTCCTCGCGAGGCGCCGACGGGTTGGGACCCAGCACTTTCAGTTGCAATGCAAGTTTCACGACCTCCGCCACCCGAGGCCGCCGCGTGACCCCGCGCCGCACGAGCCCCCAGACCTGCGCGAGCCCGTCCGCGAGATCACCCTCCACGTCGAGCTCCCCGCTCACGTACGCACGCGCGAGGCCGAGCTCGTTCGGACTCCACACGAGCCGCCGCAGCGCATCACGGCTGCGGATCACGAGCACCGTCCCGTCCTGCGGCCCGGCCACGCTCCCGTCCCACGCCCGAATTCCGATCGGCAACGCCGAACCCAGCACCCGCTCGGCCATTCCTGCCAGCTGACCAGCGACGACCACCCTGCACCTCCCGCTCAACCTGGCTCCGCCAGACGTTCGGGACACGAAGAGGTTCGGTTCGTTTCTGAACCGAGACGCAACCACGCCCGTATGGCCTCGATAGAGCGACGACGGAACAAGGAGGACATGAGTGTGATCCGACGTAACCGCATTGCCATCGGGCTCGCCGCGGGACTGGCAGTTGTGCTGGGTCTGGGTGTCTGGAGTGCCACCGGCAGTGGCACGAACTCGAAGCCGGTGGCACAGACGGAAACCGACCTGGGGATCCTCGGCGACTACGGCGACTCGGGTCAAACCCCGGTACTCCAGGAGCCCGCTCAGGCACCCGCAACCCCTGCCCAGCAGGCAGCACCGGAAACCCCGACCCCGGCAGCGCAGCCTCCCGCCGCGCAGCCGCCGGCCGCCGCTCCGGTCAGCTCGTTGAAGCTGGTCGGCAAGGTGGTCGACAAGATGGGCATGGTCGTCCAGGACAGCGACGGCAACACGATGTACCGCTTCGACAAGGACACCCCGCAGCCGGAGACGAAGTCGAACTGCAACAACCAGTGCTCCGTGACCTGGCCGCCGTTCCTGTCGGAAACGGTTCCCCAGCTCGAGGGCATCGACCCGGCCCTGGTGAAGCTGATCACCCGCGCGGACGGCAAGAAGCAGGTCGCGATCGGCAACTGGCCGATCTACCGCTACTCGCAGGACCCCGGTCCCGGTAAGTGGAAGGGTCAGGGTGTCGGCGGCACCTGGTTCGTGATCCAGCCCGACGGCAAGCGCAACGTGGAATGCCTGCCCCCTGGTGTCACGGCTCCCGCTGCGTAACCCCACAGCATCCCGTTAGGACGGTCCACCTGAGACACACAGCAGTCTGAACGGACAGACCCCGGCCCTGGGGAAGGGGCCGGGGTTCCCGTCGTTTCGCTCTCGCTCCGCAAAGAGGGGCTCGCCTGGTTCAGGCGGGCCCCTCTTGCGTTCGTCTGGTAGCGTTTTTATCCAGCCAGATAAATTTTGGGGGAACCGCGTGGAGCACACCGGCAGAACGGCGGCGCGGCGGACGCAGATCGTGCGCGCGGCGATCGAGACCATCGCGGAACTGGGCTACGACCAGGCGACATTCGCCCGCATCACCGAACGAGCCGGGCTGAGCAGCCCGCGGATGATCTCGTACCACTTCGCGGACAAGAACGACCTGCTGCGGCAGGTGGTGATCGACGTCTTCACGGCCGCGGCCCAGGTCATGGGACCCGCGATGGTCGCGGAAGCCACCTGGAACGGCAAGCTGCGCGCGTATCTCACGTCGAACCTGATGTTCCTGCGCGAGCACCCGAAGGAGATCGTCGCGCTCACCGAGATCGGCCCGCACCTGCGCACGCCGTCCGGGGAGGGCTACACGAGCACGACCAGCCAGGACTTCAGCGTCACCGGCCTGGCCGAACTGCTCGAAGCCGGCCAGACAGCCGGGGAGTTCCGAGAGTTCGACACCCGCTCGATGGCCGTGCTGATCCGCGCGGCCGTCGACGCGGCCGCGCAACGCGTGCGCGACGGGTCCGACGTGGACCTGGACACCTACACCACCGAGGTGATCACCGCGATCGGCCTCGCAGTTCGTCTGGGGGACGAATGTTCCGGAAACTAGCGATCGACCTGCTCGTGCCCACGGGCATCTACTACGGCGCGAGGGCCGCGGGCCTGTCCCAGCTCTGGGCACTGGTGTTGAGCGGCGTGGTGCCCGCGGCGCGAGCTCTCTGGTCCGTGATCACCGAACGGAAGGTCAGCGGCCTCAACGCGTTCGTGCTCGGTGCGGTGGTGCTCGGCTTCGCGATGTCGTTCGTGACCGGGGAACCACGCGTGCTGCTCGTGCGCGCGGCATGGGGCACGGCGGCGTTCGGCGTGGTGATGCTGGTGAGCCTGTTCTTCAAGCGGCCGCTGCTCCACTCGATGGCGATGCTCGTGCTGGCCGAGGACAAGAAGCAGGTGTGGACGGAGAACTGGGAGAGGTACCCTGCGATCCGGCACGCGCTGCGCGGCTGCACCGCCATCTGGGGCGTGATCTTCCTGGCCGACACCGCGATCCGGGTCGGCATGGCGCTGACGTTGCCGATCGACCTGGTGCCGGTGCTCGACGACGTGCTCCTGGTGGTTCTGCTCGTAGTTCTCGTTGTGGTGCAACGGGTGTACTCGCGGACGGTCATGCGCCGGGCCGGTCTGCGCATCAACGGCGTGCACGTCAGCCAGGCATGATCGCCCTGGTCACCGGTGGCGCGCACGGCATCGGCGCGGCGCTGGTCAGGCGACTGGTCGGCAGGGGCGACGACGTCGTGGTCGCCGACGTCGATCCGGACGGGGAGCGCGGCAGCTTGTTCGTGCGGACCGATGTGCGCTCGTACGAGGACAACGAACGGGTCGTGGCCGCTGCTGTCGGACGGTTCGGGCGCCTCGACATCGCGGTGTTCAACGCCGGTGCCGCCGGACCGCGCTCCTTCAGCGTTTCCGGCTACCGCGACGCCATGCGGATCAACCTCGACGCGGTCGTCTACGGCATGGCCGCGTGCTCCGGGGTGCTGAGCGGCTCGGCGCTCGTGATGGCGAGCATCGCCGGGCTGACCGGCTCGCCCGACGTGTACTACGCAACGGCGAAACACGCGCAGATCGGGTTGGTGCGGTCGATTTCGCAGACCGCACCGGGTTATCGGATCAACGCGCTGTGCCCCGGCTTGGTCGACACGCGGGCAGTGGCGGCGTACCGGTCAAAGCTGGTGGCGGCGGGACTGACGCTCGCGTCACCGGACGAGGTCGCCATCGCCGCCGAGACAGTGCTGGGCGACCGGCGCACCGGCCAGGTGTGGTCGGTGCAGGCCGGTCGCCCGGTCGAACTCGTGCCCTGATCAGAGAGTGCTGTACAGCGGGTGCTTCGCGGCCAGCACCTCGACGCGAGCACGCAGCTCTTCGATCGCGGCACCCGGCTTCAGGGCCTCGGCGATCACGTCGGCGACCTCGATGAAGTCCACCTCACCGAAGCCGCGGGTCGCGAGCGCCGGCGTGCCGATGCGCAGGCCCGAGGTGACCATCGGCGGGCGCGGGTCGTTCGGGACGGCGTTGCGGTTGACCGTGATGCCGATCTGGTGCAGCACGTCCTCGGCCTGCTTGCCGTCGAGCTCGGAGTTCACCAGGTCGACGAGGACCAGGTGAACGTCCGTGCCGCCGGTCAGCACCTTCACGCCCGCGGCCGCGACGTCCGGCTGGGACAGCCGCTCGGCCAGGATCTTCGAGCCTTCCAGCGTGCGGCGCTGGCGGTCGGCGAACTCCGGCGAGGCGGCGTGCTTGAACGCCACGGCCTTGGCCGCGATCACGTGCTCCAGCGGACCACCCTGCTGGCCCGGGAAGACCGCGGAGTTGATCTTCTTGGCGATGTCCGCCTCGTTCGACAGGATCACGCCACCGCGAGGCCCGCCCAGGGTCTTGTGCGTCGTGGTCGTCGTGACGTGCGCGTGCGGCACCGGCGACGGGTGCAGACCGGCGGCGACGAGGCCGGCGAAGTGCGCCATGTCGACCATCAGGTAGGCCTCGACCGAGTCCGCGATCCGGCGGAACTCGGCGAAGTCCAGCTGGCGGGGGTATGCGGACCAGCCGGCGACGATCAGCTTCGGCCGGTGCTCCTGAGCCAGCCGCTCGACCTCGGCCATGTCGACGCGGCCATCGGAGTCGGCGACGTGGTACGGCACGACGTTGTAGAGCTTGCCGGAGAAGTTGATGCGCATGCCGTGCGTCAGGTGACCGCCGTGCGCGAGGTCCAGCCCGAGGATCGTGTCGCCCGGCTGCAGCAGCGCGAACATCGCGGCGGCGTTGGCCTGGGCGCCCGAGTGCGGCTGGACGTTGGCGAAACCGGCGCCGAACAAGGACTTGATGCGCTCGATGGCCAGGCGCTCGACGACGTCGACGTGCTCACAGCCGCCGTAGTAGCGGCGGCCGGGGTAGCCCTCGGCGTACTTGTTCGTCAGCACCGAACCCTGCGCCTGCAGCACCGAGACGGGCGTGAAGTTCTCCGAGGCGATCATCTCGAGGGTGCCCTGCTGGCGCGCCAGCTCGGCGGCAACGGCCTCGGCGACCTCGGGGTCGTACTCCGCGAGGGAGGCGTTGAACTGGTCGGACATCTGGAAGATCTCCCTACTTGGCGCGCTTGTAGAACGGAAGTGCGACGACCTCGACCGGCTGCTTCTTGCCGCGGACGTCCACCAGCAGTTGGGTGCCGGGCTCGGCACTCGCCTTCGACACGTAGGCCATCGCGACCGAGTAGCCGAGCGTCGGCGACAGGGCACCCGAGGTGACCTCGCCGACGACCTCCTCGCCGTTCAGCACCGCGTAGCCGTGCCGCGGGGCGCGGCGCTCGGGGGTCTTCAGTCCGACCAGGACCGAGTCCACACCGGACTCCGAGACCTTCGTCAAGGCGTCGCGGCCCACGAAGTCGCCCGGCTTGTCGAGCTTCACGACCCGGCCGAGGTTCGCGTGGTACGGCGTGAGAGAGGTCGTGAGTTCGTTGCCGTACAAGGGCATTCCGGCTTCGAGACGCAACGTGTCGCGGCAGCCGAGACCGCACGGCTTGAGCTCGTGCGCCTCACCCGCGGAGAGCAACGCCGCCCACACGGCAGGAGCGTCGGCGGGCGCGAGGAACAGCTCGAAGCCCTCCTCGCCCGTGTACCCGGTGCGCGCCAGCAGCGCGTCGACACCGGCCACCGTGGACGGGTAGGACGCGTAGTACTTCACCGTCGACAGGTCGGTGTCGGTGAGTCCGGAGAGGATCTCGACCGACTTCGGGCCCTGGATCGCGATCAGCGCGTACTCGGTCGAGGAGTCCGTTACGACGGTGTCGAACCCGGCGGCGCGCTCGACGAGACCATCCGCGACGACCTGAGCGTTCGAGGCGTTGGCGACGACCATGAACTCCTCGTCGCCCAACCTGTACACGATCAGGTCATCGATCACGCCGCCGTCGGCCTGCGTGATCATCGTGTAGCGAGCCTTGCCGACCGCCAGCGCGGAGATGTGGCCGACCAGCGCGTAGTCGAGCGCCTCGCCCGCCTGCGGTCCGGTCAGCACGATCTCACCCATGTGCGTGAGGTCGAAGAGGCCCGCGCTGGTGCGCACCGCGTGGTGCTCGGCCAGCTCGGACGAGTAGCGCAGCGGCATCCGCCAGCCCGCGAAGTCGGTGAACATCGCGCCGAGCTGCTCGTGCTCGGCGTTCAGAGGCGTGAGGCGGGACATCAGAACGCTCCTCCAGGGTGCGCCGAAGAGCCGGAGGGGGCCGGCTGAGGCAACAGAAGAATGACACGGTCCATCGGAGACTCCTCACTAGAGCGAGCCTCCCCCTCTGTCATGAGCCTGAGAGCTTCGCCGCGCAGAGCGCGACTTGCACCGTGGGCGAGGCGAAACCGCCTGCTTTTCAGAGTTGCCTTCGTCGTGCGGTACCTGTACCTGAGAGATTCCGGGGAGGAGTTGCTCCTTCGGCGCCCACACTCAAGTGAGCTCTCCCGCGCGACATCGACGGCCGTGTTCAGTTGGTAGCCCCAGACGCTAGCAGGCCAAACGTCACAGCGGCACGCCCAGCGCAGTCTTCTCGACCACCTTGCGCTCGGCCCAGAACGACAGGAACGGAATCGTCCCGGCGAGCAGCACGAGAGCGGTGCCCTTGATCGACCAGCGCAGCTTCAGCGCCAGGTCGACCGAAATCACCAGGTAGATGGCGTAGAGGAAGCCGTGGATCGGGCCGACGATCTTCATGAACTGGCCCATGTCCGCGGCGTACTTGAGCACCATGGCCACGCACAGCAGCAGCAGGAAGACACCGACCACGTAAGCCATGACCCGGAACCGGGTCAACGCACCCTTCATCTGCCCGCCTTCGCTCAACGACCGTCCCGCGCGTTGAGGTCCGCGAGCATGCGGTTGTAGGCCGCGAGCTCCGCGTCTTCCGGATCGTCGAAGTGCTCGACAGGCGCGGGTTTGACGGCGTCAACGGTAGTCACCGGCTTCGCGGTGGGTGCAACCGGCTCCGGTGCGGAGAGAGGCTCGTCACGATGCCGGCGCGCCAAGCGGCGGAAGCGCCACACCATGAAAGCCGGGAAGAGGCCGAAGAGCGGCCACTGGAGCACGTAACCGAGGTTCTGGAACGTGCCGCTGGCGGACTCGAAGCGCTGCCACTGCCAGTACGCGAGCCCGCAACAGGCGATCAGGGCCACCAGACAGGCAAACCCGATCAACACTCGCTGGGGAGTAAGGAGGCCGCGCACGGCCTCCACACTACTTGGAACAGGTCTTTCAGGGGGTCCGGGGGCCGCCCCCGGAGAAAGCACAGAACGAAGAAGCTTTGGCGAGCGCACTCCGCGAGCCCGCTTGTGAGTGGGTACAGGGCTGCCGCCTCCGACAGCCCGTTCCACTACTTACGCCACACCGTCCCGGCGCTGCCTCTGCAGACGTGCGACGCACCAGGCTGCGGCAGAACCGCGGCGAAGGTGCTGGAGAACCGTCATCGGACCCAAGCGCCGTCCGAGGTCGGCAGGAGTCAGGCCCGCCGCGCGGTAGTCGAGCGCGCGCTGGTCCAACGGGCTGATGCCCGCGTCCCACCACTGCTCGGCCTCGGCGACATCGCCAACCAGCTGCCAGTAGCTCGCTGCGGCAGCGAGCAACGCCTCGGGTGCCTCCGGCGCCCGCTTGCGCATCGCGGCCACGTAGGCCGGATCCGCCGAGTCGACCTTGACCAAGCCACGCGACGACCCGCCCCTGCCTCCCCGCTGCACGGGGATGCCTGGCGCCGAGGGGGGTGCCTCAGCGAGCCACGCGTTCTTGATCCGGTTCACCTCCTGCATCTCTGCGTCATCAGACCGTTCAGCCGCCCACTGCTGCAACAGCTCGTGGACCCCGGAGTCCTCGACCATATGTGCCTCCTCGTCGGTCGGGGATCGGCCATTGCAGCGGAAGGTATTCGGTAGGTCTGACAATCGCCAGACCCTGAATCCCCAGAACACCCGTTACCAGTGCGTGATTGGCCGCATTCCACCCATCCGGCTCAACCCGAACGGTCGTGTCTCACCGAGAGTCACTACCGGGTGGGGGTCGCTGTCCCGAAGAGGCTCCTGATGAAGGTGATGATCGACTCCGCGCCCTGACGCAGCCAGCCCAGAACCTGCTGGACCGCGGCAGCGGACTGCTCGGGCTGGGTGATCAGGAGGAACAGCACCAGCGCGACGCCCGCCAGCACTAGCACCTTCTTGAGGTTCACAGGTACCTCTCCGTCCATGTCGCTCACAGGTCAGGCGGCTGACCGCCCGTGTCACCCGTCATGGTCCCTCATTCACCCGGCTGATGAACAACGACCACACCGATCTGTCCCCAGGATCCACCAGCCACGCACGCCTGCGCGACGGGGAATGTCACCCGATTGGCGGCTAAAGAGGGTCCTCAACAGCGCCGATGTCCTGGGCACGAGGTGAACACGGGCTCCCTCGCATCCCACAGCTTGGACCAGACACTGTTGAACCGAGCCTCACCCGGATGCCGAACGGTCGGCATCACGCTCCGTCACCCCATCGTGTCTCTATTAATGCGCGCGCGAGCATTCATCCAATAACTCCTGACCGCCGCAGTTCCATAATTTGGGCATCCGCCACACCCATGTCGGCAAGCACTTCCGCGGTGTTCACCCCGGCCGAAACCGGAGGGGTCGGAACCGACGTCGGAGTCCGGTCGAACCGAGGAGCCGGCGCCGGGTGCAGCGACCCGGAGACGTCCACGAACGTCGCCCTCGCCGCGTTGACCGGATGCCGGGTCGCCTCGGCCGGAGTCAGCACCGGCGCCAGGCACGCATCGGTGTCCCGCGCGAGGTCAGCCCACTCGTCCCGCGTCCGCGTCTTCACCGCCGCCGCGATGCGTTCCCGCAGCTCAGGCCAGTTCGCCGGGTCGTTGCGCGTCGGTGCGTCCTCCAGGCCCAGCACGCGCACGAGGTCGGCGTAGAACTTCTCCTCCAGTGCGCCGATGGCCACGTACCTCCCGTCCGCGGCCTCGTAGACGTCGTAGAACGGGATGCCGCCGTCGAGCATGTTCTCGCCGCGCCCGCCCTGCCACATCCCGGCGCTGCGCATCCCGTGCAGGAACGTCGTCAGCAACGCCGCCCCGTCGACCATCGCGGCATCCACAACCTGGCCACGTCCGGAGCGCTCCCGTTCGTACAGCGCGGCGAGCACGCCGACGGCCAGCAGCAGCCCTCCCCCGCCGAAGTCGCCGAGCAGGTTGATCGGGAACGACGGCGGCCCGCCGGCCCGTCCGAGCGGCTCCAGCGCACCCGCGACGGCAATGTAGTTGATGTCGTGCCCGGCCCGGTCCGACAGGGGCCCGTCCTGGCCCCAGCCGGTCATGCGCCCATATATAAGGCGCGGGTTGCGGGCGAGGCACTGCGCCGGACCGATGCCCAGCCGCTCGGTCACGCCCGGCCGGAAGCCCTCCACCAGCACATCCGACTGTTCGACGAGCTTCAGCACCAGCTCAGCGCCCTCGGGCTTGCGGGTGTCGATCGCGACGGAGCGCCGGTTGCGGGTCAGGAAGTCGCCGGGGACCGTCGGATGACTGCCCGGCTTGTGCACCTGGATGACGTCCGCGCCCAGGTCCGCGAGCACCATGCAGCCGAACGGCGCGGGCGCGAGACCGGCGAGCTCGACGACGCGAAGTCCTGCCAGAGGTCCCGTCACAGGGACCTCGCGATGATTTCCTTCATGATCTCGTTCGTGCCGCCGAAGATCCGCTGGACGCGGGCGTCGGACCAGGCACGCGCGATCGGGTACTCGTTCATGTAGCCGTAGCCGCCGAACAGCTGCACGCACTCGTCGACGACCCTGCCCAGCCGGTCGCTGGCCCACCACTTCGCCATCGCCGCGGTCGGCACGTCCAGTTCGCCGCGCAGGTGCTTCTCTATGCACTCGTCGACGAACGCCCTGGTCACAGCCGCCTCGGTGGCGCACTCGGCGAGCTTGAACCGGGTGTTCTGGAACTTCATCAGCTCCTTGCCGAACGCCGTGCGCTCCTTCACGTACTTCAGCGTCACGTCCACGGCCGCCTCGATGCCGGCGATGCAGCAGACGCCGATGATCAGGCGTTCCTGCGGCAGCTGCTGCATGAGCTGGATGAAGCCGAGCCCCTCGGAGGCACCCAGGAGGTTCGCGGCGGGCACCTGGACGTCGTCGAAGAACAGCTCCGCGGTGTCCTGTCCCTTCATGCCGACCTTGTCGAGCACGCGGCCGCGCCGGATGTCGTTCTCCACGACGATCAGCGAGATGCCCTGCGCGCCCTGGGCGGGGTCGGTCTTGGCCACCACGATCACCAGGTCGGCGTGCACGCCGTTCGTGATGAACGTCTTCGAGCCGTTGATGACGTACTCGTCGCCGTCCCGCACGGCCTTCGTGCGGATGCCCTGCAGGTCCGAGCCCGCGCCGGGTTCGGTCATCGCGATCGCGCCGACGTACTCGCCGGACGCGAGCTTGGGCAGCCAGCGCCGCTTCTGCTCTTCCGACCCGTAGGAGTTGAGGTAGTGAGCGACGATCCCGCTGTGCACGCTGTTGCCCCAGGCGCTGTCACCGGCGCGTGCCTGTTCCTCCAGCAACACGGCCTCGTGCGCGAACGTGCCGCCGCCGCCCCCGTACTCCTCGGGAATGCTCAGGCACAGCAGGCCGACCTCCCCGGCGCGGCGCCACAGGTCGCGGTCGACCTGCTTCTGCTCGGCGAAGCGCTCCTGGTGCGGCGCGACCTCCTTCTCCATGAACGTGCGGGCGAGCTGGCGCAACTGGTCCAGGTCGCTGTCCATCCACCGCGATCGACGCTCTGCCATGCGTTCCACGAAACCACCCGGCCGTGATCCACGCCATGACCGGCGCGCCAGGCCGTCGCCCGAAAAAGTGAGCGAAATTCCCACCCTCGTCGTCCAGACTGCTCCGTATGCAGATCCACCAGGTCACGCCGGACGACTGGGAGCTCTGGCGGGAGGTCCGGCTGGAGGCGCTGGCCAGCGACCCCGGCGGGTTCGGGTCGACGTTCGCCCGCGAGGAGGCGTACACCGAGACCGACTGGCGCGGCACCTTGGAGAACGGCGTGCGGCTCGTCGCGCTCGATCCGGACCCCGCCGGCCTCGTCGGCGCGTTCGGCAAGCCGACCGGCCTGTACCTGTACTCGATGTGGGTGCGGTCCTCCCACCGCGGCCGCGGCATCGGGGAGGCGCTGGTCAGGGCCGTGCTGGCGTGGGCGGCCGAACACGGCTGGAAGCTCGTGCGGCTGCAGGTCTACGACGACAACCTGCCTGCGCGGCGACTCTACAAGCGGCTCGGGTTCGTGGACTCCGACGAGCCGGAGCACATGGAGTTCCGGGTGAGCTAATCGGTCACCCCGCACGGTCATGGCGAGCTTGAGAGGCCGGGCCTAGCGTGGGTGCCATGAGCGAAGCCTTGATCTTCGACGCGGTGCGCACGCCGCGCGGCAAGGGGAAGCGCGGGTCGCTGCACAGCGTCAAGCCCGTCGCGCTGGCCGCCGGGGTGCTGCGCGCGCTGTCCGAACGCAACTCCCTCGACACCTCCGCGGTGGACGACGTCGTGTTCGGCGTGGTGTCCCCGCTCGGCGAGCAGGGCGGGGACATCGCCCGCACCGCCGTGCTGGCCGCGGGCTGGGACCAGCGGCCGGCGGGTGTGCAGCTCAACCGCTTCTGCGCGTCCGGCCTGGAGTCGGTGAACCTCGCGGCCGCGAAGGTCGCGTCCGGGTTCGAGGACCTGGTGGTCGCGGGTGGCGTCGAGTCGATGTCGCGCGTGCCGATGGGGTCCGACGGCGGCGCGTGGGCGATCGACCCCGGCACGAACTTCGACCTGTCGTTCGTGCCGCAGGGCGTGTCGGCCGACCTGATCGCGACGCTGGAAGGCTTCTCGCGCACGGACGTCGACGCGTGGGCGGCCCGCTCGCACGCGCTCGCCTTCGAGGCGCAGAAGAACGGCTTCTTCGAGCGCTCGGTCGTGCCGGTCGTCGACCAGAACGGCACCGTGGTGCTCAAGGAGGACGAGACGATCCGGCCTGAGTCCACTGTGGAGTCCCTGGGCCGGTTGAAGCCCAGCTTCCAGTTCCACGGCGACCTCGGCTACGACACGGTGGCGATCGACCGCTACCCCACCGTCGAGCGCATCAACCACGTGCACACGCCGGGCAACTCGTCGCAGATCGTCGACGGCGCCGCGGCGATGCTGATCGGGTCTGCTTCGGCCGGACGGGCTTTGGGTCTGACGCCGCGTGCCCGGATCGTTTCCGTTGCCGTGGTGGGCACCGAGCCGACGATCATGCTGACCGGACCGGCGCCCTCCGCGCGCAAGGCGCTGGACAAGGCCGGGCTCTCGGTGGAGGACATCGACCTGTTCGAGGTCAACGAGGCGTTCTCGTCCGTGGTGCTGAAGTTCGTGCGGGACATGGGCATCTCCGAGGACAAGGTCAACGTCAACGGCGGCGCGATCGCTCTGGGCCACCCGCTCGGCGCGACCGGCTGCATGATCCTGAGCACGCTGCTGGACGAGCTGGAGCGCCGGGACCTGCGGCGCGGGCTGGCCACGTTGTGCGTGGGTGGCGGCATGGGCATCGCGACGATCATCGAGAGGGTCTGACATGCCGTTCCACTACGAGAAGGACTCCGACGGCATCGTCACCCTGACGATGGACATGTCCGGTTCCGCCAACGTCATGAACGACGAGTACCGGAACCTGATGGGCGATGCCGTCACCAAGCTCGAAGGCGACGAGATCACCGGTGTGATCATCACCTCCGCCAAGAAGACGTTCTTCGCGGGCGGCGACTTGAACGTGCTGATCGCGATCACGCCGGAGAACGCCTCGCAGGCGCTGGAAGGTGTTGAGGAGCTCAAGTCCCAGCTGCGCCGCCTGGAGAAACTCGGCAAGCCGGTCGTCGCCGCGATCAACGGTTCCGCGCTGGGTGGCGGGTTCGAGATCGCGCTGGCGTCGCACCGCCGGATCGTGGTGAACGACAACAGCATCCGCGTCGGCCTGCCAGAAGCCACGCTGGGCCTGCTGCCCGGTGGCGGTGGCGTGACGCGCATGGTGCGGCTGCTCGGCGTGCAGAAGGCGTTGCCGTTGCTCATGGAGGGCAAGCAGCTCCGTCCGGAACGCGCGCTGCAGGCCGGAATCGTGCACCAGGTCGTGGAGACGCGCGAGGAGCTGATCTCCGAGGCCCGCGCGTGGATCCTCGCCAACCCGGCACCGACGCAGCCGTGGGACGTGCCAGGTGCCGGTGTGCCGGACCTGAAGTTCGGTGACCCCAACAGTTATGGGCTGCTGGGTGCGGCGCCTGCCGTGCTGCGCAAGAAGTCGCACGGCGCGTACCCGGCGCCGGAGAAGATCATGGCGACGGCGGTCGAGGGTGCCTACGTCGACTTCGACACGGCGCTGAAGATCGAGGGCCGCTACTTCGTGGAACTGGCTTCAGGTCAGGTTTCCAAGAACATGATCACCGCGTTCTGGTTCAACCTCAACGAGGTCAACGGCCGCGCGTCGTCCTCCGGCAAGCGGGTGACCAAGCTCGGCGTGCTGGGCGCGGGCATGATGGGCGCTGGAATCGCCGAGGTGTCCGCGAAGGCCGGTATCGAGGTCGTCCTGAAGGACGTGACGCTCGAAGCGGCTCAGAAGGGCGCTGGGGGCCTGGAAGGCATCAAGGCGACCGACTCCGACGAGGATCTGGCCGGCTGCGACCTGATCATCGAGGCGGTGTTCGAGAACCGCGAGCTGAAGAACAAGGTTCTCGGTGCCGCGGAAGCACAGGCGCTGCCGGACGCGGTGATCGCGTCCAACACCTCGACGCTGCCGATCACCGGTCTCGCCACGGCGGTACCGGACGCCGAACGGTTCATCGGCCTGCACTTCTTCTCGCCGGTGCCGAAGATGCGGCTGGTCGAGATCATCCGCGGCGAGCAGACGTCCGCGGAGACCTTGCAGCGGGCACTGGACTACGTGCGGCAGATCGGCAAGACGCCCATCGTGGTCAACGACTCGCGCGGCTTCTACACCTCGCGGACGTTCGCGACGTACGTGATCGAGGCGATCACGATGCTGTCCGAGGGCGTGGCGCCGGCGTTGATCGAGAACGTCGCGAAGAAGGCCGGCATGGCGGTCGGCCCGCTGGCGGTGTCGGACGAGGTGACGCTGTCGTTGCAGCTGAAGATCCACGACCAGACGCTCGCCGATGACCCGTCGCTGGTGTCGGACAGTTCGGCCTACGACCTGATCCGCGAGATGGTCGGCTTGGGGCGCAGCGGAAAGTCCACCGGTGCTGGCTTCTACGAGTACCCGTCGGACGGCTCGAAGAAGTTCCTCTGGCCCGAGCTCACGACTCGGTACGTGAAGGCCGACGCGGGCGTGTCCGAGCAGGACGTGCGGGACCGGCTGCTGTTCGTGCAGTCGCTGGAAACCGTGCGGTGCCTGGACGAGGGCGTGCTGACGTCCGTGGCCGACGCGAACATCGGCTCGATCTTCGGGTTCGGGTTCGCGCCGTGGAGCGGTGGCACGCTGCAGTTCATCAACTCCTACGGCGTGCAGGCGTTCGTTGAGCGCGCGGACTACCTCGCGGACACCTACGGGGAGCGGTTCCGCCCGCCGGCCTCGCTGCGGGAGCGCGAACGTTTTTGAGGTTTTTGAGCATGGGGATGCTCATGCGGCCGTCCCAGTGGCGGCCGCATGATCCTTTCGTCGATCAACTTCGATGGAGGGGGACTCCTCGTGAGGAAAACACTCGCAACAATCGCGATCACCGGTATCGCGATGCTGGCCTTCGGTGGTGCGGCGCTGGCCGACCAGCCGGTGCCGGTGCCGCCGGTCAGCCCGCACCCGATCCCGGCGTTCACGCCGCAGCCGATTCCGGCGTTCACGCCGTTCCCGATCCCGGCGGCCGTACCGTTCCCGATCCCGGCGGCCGGCCCAACGCCGATTCCGGCCGGACAGCCCTCGCCGATCCCGGCGTTCGCGCTGAGCGACCCGATCCCGGTTCCTCCGGCCATTCCGCAGCCGCCGCGGGACGACCTCTGAGGTTTTGGCGAGGTTTTGGGGTGCTTGCGGCCGTCCTCAGGGCGGCCGCAAGCTCTGTGCATGAAGAAGATTTTCACCGCGATCGTGTCCGCTGCCGCCGCGATGCTGGCCCTGGCCGGCCCGGCCTCCATCGACACGCTCCTGCCCCAGACCGGCTCCGTCCAGGCGTCGGACGTCGGCGACGCCTGGGACTGGTGAGTCAGGCGCGGTAGGAACCGGGCGACGACCCGGTCCACCGCTTGAAAGCCCGGTGGAAGGCGCTCGCCTCGGAGAACCCGAGGCGCAGCGCCAGCTCCTCCACCGACTCCCCGCCCCGCACCAGCGAGGCCACCGCCTGGTCGCGCAGCAACTGCTCGCGCACCTCGCGGAACGACGTCCCCTCGGCAGCCAGCCGCCGTCGCAACGTCGGCGCCGACACCCCGA
This sequence comes from Lentzea sp. NPDC006480, assembly GCF_040611995.1. Lineage (NCBI taxonomy): Bacteria > Bacillati > Actinomycetota > Actinomycetes > Pseudonocardiales > Pseudonocardiaceae > Lentzea > Lentzea sp. NPDC006480. Next base: position 17,829 of record NZ_JBEXPJ010000013.1, on the reverse strand, counting down.
GCTGCGCCGCCACGGCCTCCAGCCCGGCCATCCCGCGCCCGAGCAGCCGCCGCACGTGCCCCGCCGTGTCGGCCCCGTGGTCCCGGCGCGACAACAGCTCCGCCGGCGAGTGGCGCAGGAACCTCCGCAACGCCGCCTCGTCCTGCACCACCGGCATGCGCAGGAACTTCGGGTCGAACGAGATGGCCGTGGCCCGCGCGTCGAACGTCAGCGGGCACCCGAAGATCAGGTGGTACTCGGCGGCGTGCACCGGCTCCGGGTAGGCGAACCCGGCTTCCTGCAGCGGAATGCGCCGCCCGATCAGCCACGACGAGAAGCGGTGCCACAGCACCAGCAGCGACTCCGTGAGGAAGTGGTCCGGGTCGCCGGGCACGTGCAGCTCGAAGCGTCCCGCGTTCAGCGACAGGTCGAGCGGCTCGTCGAACAGCGCGTAGAACGCGAGCCCCCGCCGCAGCGCCGACTCGAGATCCGGGCAGTGCACCGCCAGCAGGCACATCATCGCGAACGTGCCGCGCTTCGACGGCCGCGGCCCGAAACCCATGAACTCGTCGTCGAGCACTTCCCACAACGTCTGGATCAGCTTCGTGTACTGAGCGGGCGTGACCCGTGCCCGGTCGTCCGCGAGCAGGCTCGGCGGAATCCCGGCTCCCGCCATGACCTCGGCCGGCGACGGGCATGCGCGCAGTGCCGCGCGCACGTAGTGGATCGCCACGGTCCGGGTGTGCACGAACAACAGTAAAACGCCACCGGCGGTGACGCGGCTCCGGGGAGAGTTGGAGCCGCGTCACCGCCGGCGAGGGCCCACCCAGTGAGCCGTACTCCTCGCCAATGGGGCTTCCGCACGCCCATCGGCAAGGGACGATGTTGTGTCCTGTTGTTAACGCTATGTGGTCTAGACCAGGAAAGTCAATAGTGTGAACAGAGCAAGTCCCGGTTGATGTTTCAGACTTGTTCCAGCGGTGCCACCGCGAACCCAGCCGAGAAGCGCTGACACCAGATCACGACACTCCGAATGGCGGACACGTCCACCCCGGCGGGAATTTCATACACCTGGTCGCCACGATTTCCCTTCAACTTGCCAAGGCTCGTGAATCCCTCACCAAACGTTTTCTCCGGCGAGTCCGACGCGTGCGGCGAGAGATAAACGTGCAGGTCAGGCCCATCACTCGTGTCCAGCGCAGCGAACTGCACCGAGTACGCGTTGCCCGCCCGCTTGATAAGGCTCGCCTTACCGGTGGTCGCGTGCTCAAGCGAGCGCCACTCGCCTACCGCAACCTCCTTGGGCGATTCCGGCACCTGCGCCGCCGTCTGCGTCGCGGTCCGAGTTGGCGTCGAGGTGGGCACGAGCAGCGCTTCGTGCGTTTCGCGAACCGTCAGCAGCCGCCACGGCTGGAACAGGTACAACCCGACTCCGAGCGCAACAACCAGCACGACTGCGACAGGAACCAGAATTCGACGTTGCGGCATACCGAAAATACTGGCCCAAACCGGGCCGAAAAGAGCTTACGGAGTTGTTAGGGTCCTCCCCGTGGCGACGCAGGCGAGGATCGGCCAGGCCGTGCTCGGTGTCCTGATGGTCGGCTGCGCGCTGACGGGCCTCTTCCCCAAGCCCGTCCCCCTCCTCTTCGCCATCGCCGCAGTCGGCACCGCGAACGCCGCCTTCCCCTTGATGCGCACCTTCGGCTCCGCCCTCCTGGGCGGCGTGGCAGCGGCCTCCATTGCCCTCAGCTCGGTCCCGTTCGTCACCTGCTCCTCAGAACGCTTCACCGAGGTGTTCACCTGCACGGGTGACGCTCCAACGTGGCATCTGACCGGAACCGTGCTGGTGGCAGGCCTTTCCGGGGCCAGTCTGGTACTCGCCCGGATCACAGATCAGTGACAGCGATCACTCAACCGGGGCCATCAAGGAGCCGATAAGGCAAGCAGGCGAGCGTTCTCCTGCAACCGGCCCAGCCGGTACTGTGCCAGGAGCGTGATCGTCCGACTTCACCCCGTGAGCATCCAAAAGGGAGGGACTGCTGTGCGCGCACTGTGGGCCGCAGGTGGCTCCGCCGTGCTCGGGTCCGCGTTGCTAGGCGTTCTAGTGGGCATGGCGATCCACGGCGTGGCCGAAGAAGCCCCGCCGAACAGACCGCCGGCCTCCAGCTGGATCACCTCGACCCCGAACCCGTCATCCAGCTCGACCGAGACCTCAACCTCCGCGAGCGCCCCGTCGTCGAGCACCGACAGCTCGTCCCCGAGCACCCAAGCCACTCCGAAGAAGACCACCACCCCACCCCCAGCCGTGACGAACCCGGCCCCGCCGCCCCCAGCGGCCACCACCACCCCGCCCCAACAGCCTTCGGGTTGGCCGTGCAGCCCCCTGAACCCGCTGCCCCCACCCACCTGCAAGAACTTCGAAAACGGCCAGTAGCGGTAGTCAGGGCGCGCAGACGACCAACACCGCCTTGATCTTGATGCTCATGCGATGAACGGCGCTTTTGCCCACCCCAGGTGGACGAAAGCGCCGTTCATCGTGATCGACAAGCGGAGTTGTGAGAGCCGGCGGGACGGGCCCCGAGCGTCAGGCCGACTCGCGCCGCACCAGCACAGTGGGCAGCATCTGCTTCTTCGTCTTGACCGTCTCATCCCGAAGCAGCTTCATCAGATGCTCAACCATGTGCTTGACCTGCTCATCCGAATCCTGCCGCACCGAAGTCAACGGCGGAGCCGTGTGCTCGGCAATGGCCACGTGGTCGTCAAACCCGACCACGGCGACATCCTCAGGCACCCGCCGCCCAGCCTCGTGCAGCGTCTCCAACGCCCCGGCGGCCATCAAGTCGGAAGCCACGAACACAGCGTCCAAAGCCGGCATCTTCGCCAGCAACGCGGACATGGCCTTCCGCCCGCCCTCACGCGTGAACCCGCCGTCCTCGGTGAGCTTCGCGGCCCCCTTGTCGTCCAGCGACAGAGCAGCCTTGAACCCGTTCAACCGGTCAATGGCGGACAACTCGTCCAACGGCCCGGAAACGTGCACGATCTTCTTGCGCCCGAGCGACTTCAGGTGCTCGGTGGCCAGCACGGCACCACCCTCGTTGTCGTTGTCCACGAGGTGCATCCCCCGCAACGACCCCCAGGGCTTTCCGGCGTACACCACCGGCAACGGCAGCTTCTTCACGATCGAGACGAGCTCGTCGTTGCGGTGCGGCGCGAACACCAGCGCCCCGTCCACGTGCCCACCAGCGAGGAACCGATGCGCGCGCGCCTGATCGTCAGGCGAGTGCACCAGCATCAGCACCATCTGCACGTCGACGTCCGCGAGAGCACGCGCCCCGGCCCGGATCAGCCGGGCGAAGTGCGGGTCGTCGAAGATCTTGGGCTCCGGCTCGGAGAACACCACCGCGACCGCACCCGTGCGACGCGTGACCAACGCCCGAGCGGCGCGGTTCGGCTGGTAGCCCAGAGCCTGCACGGCGGCGTTGACAGCCTCCAGCGCTTCGGGGCTGACCCGCGGCGACGCGTTCAGCACTCGTGACGCCGTGGCGCGGCTGACCCCAGCCCTCGCGGCCACGTCCTCCAACGTCGGACGCGCGTGGTTGGACACGTGCACCACCACTCCTCGATGAAAACCTTTGAGCCGCCGGTCAGCTTAGCCGCAAGCGATCTCCGAGGAGGGTTTCCGCGCTGTTCATCGTGTTTTTTCAGCCATGGCCGTCGCAATTGGGGTCATAACCGCACGCCCGCGCGGCCCGATCGAGACCCTGAGCAGGCCGTCCTCCCGGCGTGTCGTGGCTGGTAGACCGGCACGAGCGGCCGTCCGCACGAGAGCGCTTTCCGACGGCAGGCACCACGCGACGAGCTCGCGGTACCCGGCGGCGCGGGCGTCGGAGGCCAGTGCGCCGAGCATCGCCGTGCCGACGCCTCGGTGCTGCCACGCGTCCTCGACCAGCAACGACACCTCCGCGCAGTCCGGTGTGCCGGTGAGGATGAGCTGACCGAGCGCCACGACCTGGTCCGCGCACTGGGCGACGATCGTGGTGCCGCGCGGCGGGCTGAGCAGGCGGTGCAGCCAGCGGCGGGGCACCGTGCGCATGCCTGAGTGGTAGCGGTTGAACAACGTCGTCATGGAACAGCGGGTGTGCAGCTCGGCGACCGCGTCCTCGTCCTCGGCCGTGCCGGGGCGCAGCACCAGTGCCACCCCGTCGTCGCTGAGCATTCCTCGCATCGCGGGTGCCGACGTGTCCAGGAGGTCGAGCAACGCCTGTGCTCGCGCGATCTCCACCTGGGTCAGCCGGCTCCAGCCGCGGCGCACCACCAGGTCGCCCAGCTGAACCTGACCCTCGCTCGCCTCGCCGTGGGTCACCGAATCGGCGCCCAGCACCTGGCGCAGCGCCTCGGCGGTCCTGTCCGGCTCGGACAGTGCCATCCTGGCGGCTCGCAGCACCGCGGTCGGTTCGTCCACCAGGTCCCGGAGATCGGCTCCGGTGATCCCGACGCACTTGCCGCCCTCGCTGCGCACCGCCTCCACCAGATCCGCGGGCAGCACGCCTTCTCCCGCCGTCACGACGATCTCGTCCAGCACTCCGCCGGGAACGGGGATCACGTGCAGCGCGAGCACGTTGCAGTCGGCCGCGGCCAGCCGGATGGTGACGCGGGCGAGCGCGCCGGGGCTGTCGCTGAGTTCGAAGCGCATGCGCCAGGTCGTCGTCATGCGTCAAGAGTTCACCGAGCTTGTTGCCTCGAGACGAACCACGGGTAAAACGAGCGACATAGGGTTCGCGGCATGAGGAGAACACTGGCTGTAGGCCTCACCCTGCTCACCGTCACCGCGCTGGCCACGCCCACCACCGCCGCACCTTCCGGGGCACCGCGCCGAGCAACGTTGACGAACTTCGCGTCACTGCCCGCAGAGACCTACCTGCCCGGCAGCGAGCCGAGTGGCGCCGCGCTGGGCACGGCCCCGATCAACGGCGTCACGCCGCCGTTCGCCGACCAGCCGATCCAGGGCTTCAGCGGCCTGGTCCGCAACAGCGACGGCACGTTCGACGTCATCTCCGACAACGGCTACGGCACCAAGGCCAACAGCGCGGACTGGCTGCTGCGCATCAACCGCATCGCGCCGAACTTCAAGACCAGCGCGGTCGACGTCGTCGGCGGCATCACGCTCACCGATCCGTCCGGTCACATCCCGTTCCCGCTGACCAGGCCGGATCGCGTGATCACCGGCGCGGACATCGACATCGAGTCGGTCACCAGGGGCTCCGACGGCACCTACTGGATGGGCGACGAGTTCGGCCCGTACCTGCTGCACTTCGACCGCGCCGGACGTCTCCTCGCCGCGCCGGTCCCGCTGCCCGGGGTGCGCGCTCCCGAGAACCCGGAGGGCAACCCGAACCTGCCCAGCAGCAAGGGCTTCGAGGGCATCACCCAGTCGCCGGACGGCAAGACGCTCGACGCGCTGCTGGAGGGCACGGTCGCCGGTGACGAGCCGGGCACGCTGCGGCTCAACGAGTTCGACATCGCGGTCAACTCCTTCACTGGCAAGAAGTGGCTCTACCAGCTGGACGACCCCGCCTACGCCATCGGTGACGCGATCGCGGTCGACAGCAACCGCCTGCTGATCATCGAGCGGGACGGCGGCCAGGGCGACGCCGCCAAGCACAAGAAGGTCTTCCTCGCCGACAAGCGCGACCGGAACAGGGACGGCAAGCTCGACAAGACGCTCGTCGCCGACCTGCTGAACCTCGCGAACCCGAAGCACGTCGGTGGCAACGCGGACCCGTTCCGGTTCCCGTTCGTCACGATCGAGGACGTCACGATCCTCGACGACCGCACGATCGCGATCCTCAACGACAACAACTTCCCGTCGTCGTCGGGCCGCACTCCGGGCAAGCCGGACAACAACGAGTTCATCACCATCAGGCTCGCGGACAACCTGCACGCCGACCCGAGGGTCCTGCGCAGGCACTGACCAGCCTCGAAACAAGAGAGCGCTCTCACCTGCGGCACAGCAGTATCCGCAGGTGAGAGCACCTAAGGCCCCCTCGGCCCGTCTTGTCCCAGCCGGCAGTCGAACTACACCGCGTAGCCGTGCGCGGGAAGCCCGTTCTGCCCGATGATCCGGGAGAGCGTGACCGCGCTTTCCTTGACCGTACGCCGCTGCGTCTCGAAGTCGACGTGCACGATCCCGAACCGCTGCGAGTACCCGGCGGCCCACTCGAAGTTGTCGAGCAGCGACCACGCCAGGTAGCCGCGGATGTCGGCGCCTTCGGAGATCGCCCGGTGCACCGCGCGCACGTGGTCCACCAGGTACTTCGTCCGCTCGACGTCGTACACGCGACCAGCGGGGTCCACGACGTCCGGGAACGCGGACCCGTTCTCCGTGACCACCAGCGGCACCCCGCCGGCGTCGCGGGAGAGCCGGACCAGCAGTTCCGTGAACGCGTCGGCGTTCTGCTCCCACCCGAACCCGGTCAGCTCGCCCTGCGGCGGCTGCAGCGCCACTCCGCGCAGGCCCGCGTGGGGCCCTGCGGGCACGAAGTCGGGATCGGCCGGCGCCACCCTGGTCGGGTTGTAGTAGTTGACACCGATCCAGTCGACCGGGGTCGCGATGGTCTCCATGTCCCCGTCGCGCACCACGTTCGTCCAGTCACCCAGCCAGGTGGTGTCTTGAAGGACGTCCAAGGGGTACCCGCGGCCGCAGATCGGGTCGAGCAGGATGCGGTTCTGCAGCCCGTCGACCTTCCGCACGGCCTCGGCGTCGTCGCCCCAGATGGTGCTGAAGTTGAGCACGATCGACAGCCGGTGCGACTCCGGTGCCTGCGCGCGCAACGCCTGGGTGGCGAGCCCGTGGGCCAGCAGCAGGTGGTGCGCCGCTTCGAGCGACGCCACCGCGTCCGTGATGCCCGGCGCGTGGATTCCGTTGCCGTAGCCCAGGAACGCCGACACCCACGGCTCGTTGAGCGTCGTCCACGCCTGCACCCGGTCGCCCAGCCGGTCGTGCACGAGGGCGGCGTAGTCGGCGAAGCGGTAGGCGGTGTCGCGGTTGCGCCAGCCGCCGAAGTCCTCCAGGACCTGCGGCAGGTCCCAGTGGTACAGCGTGACCAGCGGCTGGATGTCCTTCTCCAGCAACGAGTCCACCAGCCGGTCGTAGAACGCGAGCCCGCGCGTCTCCACGAACCCGCTGCCGCTGGGCTGGATCCGGGGCCACGCGATGGAGAACCGGTAGGAAGCCAGGCCCAGCGACTTCATCAAGTCCACATCGGACTCGTACCGGTGGTAGTGGTCGCAGGCCGGGTCACCCGTGTCACCGGCCAGCACCTTGCCGGGCGTCGCCGCGAACGTGTCCCAGATCGAGGCGCCACGACCGTCCACTGTGGTCGCGCCCTCGATCTGGAACGCCGCGGTCGCCGCGCCCCACAGGAAGTCCGGCGGGAAGGTCAGCACCTCCCGCCCGACCTCGACGTCCGAGTCGGTCGTCATTCACTCACCCCTAGCAACGTCATCCCTTCACCGCGCCCTGCATGATGCCGCCCACGATCTGGCGCGACAGCAGGACGAAGATCGCGATCACCGGCAGCACCGCGAGCGAGGCACCGGCGAGCATCAACGAGTAGTCGGTGTAGTACCCGCTGGCCAGCGCCGACAACGCGACCTGCACCGTCGGGCTGTCGTTGGGGTCCAGCACGATCAACGGCCAGAAGAAGTCGTTCCACGCCGTCATGAACGTGAACATGCCCAGCACCGCGGCTTGTGGCCGCACCGCGGGGAAGCCGACGTGCCAGAACGTCCGCAGCACCGAGCAGCCGTCGACGCGCGCCGCCTCGATCAGCTCGTACGGCACCGTCTCCTCGCACGCCTGGCGCATCCAGAACACCGCGAACGACCCGATCAGCGCCGGCACGATCACGGCCTGCAGCGTGCCGTACCAGTCGAGGTCGGACATCAGCATGTACAGCGGGATCACGCCGAGCTGCGTCGGGACCATCGCGGTGCCGAGCACGACGATGAACAGCGAGTCCCGCCCCTTGAACCGCAGCCGCGCGAACGCGAACCCGGCGAGCGTGCCCAGCACGACGTTCGAGATCGCCACGGTCGCCGCCACGATGAACGAGTTCTGCATGGCGAGCCAGAAGTCGACGGTGTCGAAGACGCGGCTGATGTTCTCGACCAGGTTCCCGCCCGGCACCAGCGGCGGCACCTTCTCGCCGAGGACCGAGTTGTCCTTCGACGCCACGATGAACGAGTAGTACAGCGGGAACACCGACGCCGCGAGCACGGCGACGAGGAACCCGTACAGCAGAGGGCCTGCCTTGGCGTTCTTCATCTCCCGATCACCCCTTGCCCGCGATGCGCCGCGTCAGCGTGAAGTTGACGAGGGCGACGAGCAGGACGACCACGAACAGCATCCATGCGACAGTGGCCGCGTACCCGGCGTCGAACAACCGGAAGCCCTTCTCGTACATGTACATCACCAGCGTCTGGAACTGCCGGTCGGAGCCGCCACTGGAGTTGTTGGCGGCGAACCCGGGATCGAACAGCGCGGGTTCGGCGAACAGCTGCAGACCGCCGATCGTCGACGTCACCACGGTGAACAGGATCGTCGGCCGGATCGACGGCACGGTGATCGACCAGAACATCCGCCAGCGCGACGCACCGTCCAAAGTGGCCGACTCGTACATGTCCTTCGGCACCGACTGCATGGCCGCCAGGTACAACAGCGAGTTGTAGCCCGTCCACCGCCACATGACCATTGTGGACACCGCGAGGTGCGAGGCCCACGTCTCGGCACGCCAGTCGATCGGGTCGATGCCGACGAACCCGAGCAGGAAGTTGACGATGCCGAAGTCGCGGCCGAAGAACTGCGCGAACACCAGCGCCACCGCGGCGACCGAGATGACGTTGGGCAGCAGCACACCCGCGCGCCAGAACGCGCTACCCCTGAGCCCGCGATCGAGCAGCGCCGCGAGCCCCAGCGCGGCCAGCAGCTGCGGCACGGTCGAGAGCACGAACAGGCTGAGCGTGTTGAACAGCGCGTTCCAGAACTTGGCGTCGCCGAAGAGCTCGACGTAGTTGGCGAGACCGACGAATCCCTGGTTGCCGTCGATCAGCTGCCAGTCGTGCAGCGACACCCACGCCGTGTACACCAGCGGGTAGAGCCCGAAGATCCCGAACACCAGGAAGAACGGCGCGATGATCAGGTACGGCGTGTACCTGGCGTCCCAGTTGCTGAACCGGAAGCGCTTCGGTTCTTCAGAAGAAGGAACCGAGGCGGCCGGAGCCGCCTCGGTCTTCGTGCTGACCGCCGTCACTTGACGGCGTCCTGCGCTTCCTTCAACGCCTGCGTCCATGCGTCCGCGGTGGGCTGTTTGCCCTGCTCGACCCGCTGCAGCGCGCTGTTGAAGATGGGCGTGACCTTCGAGTCCTTCGTGCCGCGGTAGGTCGGCTTCAGCGACTCGGCGGAGTTGCCGAAGATCTGCCCGACCGGCGCCTTGTTGAAGTACTCGTTGACCGTGGCCGTCACCTCGGAGTCCTTGTAGACCTTCGGCTGGCTCGGCAGGTTGCCGGTCTCCTTGAAGATCCGTTTCTGCTGCTCCGGGGAGGTCAGCCACTTGGCCAGTTCGTAGGCTTCCTTGGGGTGCTTGCCCTGCTTCGGGATCGCGAGGAACGAGCCACCCCAGTTGCCACCGCCACCGGGCGCCGTCGTGACGTCCCACTTGCCGGCCGCACCGTCACCGGCACCCGCCTTGATGAGCGCCATCGCCCAGGCCGGGCACGTCGTGGTGGCGAACGAACCCTGCTTCAGCGCCACGTTCCAGTCCTGGCTGAACGGTTCGAGGGCACCGGTCTGCTGCTTGGTGCCGAGCGCCGCCGCCGTGTCGAACGCCGTCTTGACCGCGGGGTTCTTGTCCGCGAAGTAGCTGTCGTCCTTCTTGAAGTAACCCTCCTCGGTCTGGTCGAGGATGGCCTTGTAGACGTTGCGGCCGGTGTCGACGAACTTCACGTTCGGCGTCTTGGCCGTGAACTGGTCGGCCGTCTTGGCGTAGTCAGCCCACGTCGGCCACAGCTTCGCGACGGCCTCGCGGTCCGTCGGCAGCCCGGCCGCCTCGAACAGGTCGCGCCGGTAGCAGAGGCCCAGGCTGCCCATGTCCGTGCCCAGCCCCAGCACGAACTCACCGTTGTCCGCGGTGCCCTGGTTCCACTTCCAGCCGGCCCACTGGTCCTTGAGGTCCTTGGCGCCGTAGTCCGCGAGGTTCACGAACTTGTCCTTGGACGCCCGGAACTGGGAGACCACGCCTTCTTCCAGCGCCACGATGTCCGCCGCCCCACGACCACCCGCGAGCTGCGTCGCGAGCTGCGTGTTGTGCTGCTCCATCTTGACCTTGCGCTGCTCGATCTTGATGTTCGGGTGCGCGGCCTGGTACTCCTCGATCAGTTTGTCGTACCCGAAGTCGGAGAACAGGCCCAGCGACAGCTCAACCTTGCCGTCAGCCCCGGAACTCCCGCCGCATCCAGCGGCCAGAACCATCACGAGGGTCGCAGCGACGCTGCCGACCAGCCTTCTGCTCATCCGTCCTCCTCGACGACGCCGTGACCGGCGCTCAACCTTGATGAGAGCGCTCTCACACTCAACCGGAGAGGCGCGGGTGTCAAGCGGTCGACATCGTTCCGTAACTTTGTAGGGGTAGGCAACAAAAACCTGTACCGGAACGCCGAGCGTGTCCATTCGGGTGGTACGCGGGGCCCCCGCGTACGCCAGAAGAGTACGAAAGGTCCCCGCGTACTCATCGGAAACACGAAAGAGGGACGACCGGGCCCTCGCTCCGGTCGTCCCTCACCCCAGGTAGAGGGGGTTGCTGGCCGAAAGTGACGCGCGCTCCGGAAGTTTTTTCGCGAACTTCCGGTTGAACCCTCCCTGAACGGGTACGCGGGGGGCCCCGCGTGCGCCAGAAGGGAACGCGGGGCCCCCGCGTTCCCTTCAACAATTCCGGGATGTGGAAGTGCAGTGGAGGCCCGGTGCCCGACAGCACCGGACCTCCACCGATCCCCCGAGCGCGCGGCCCCTGTTCCGCCCGCTCGAACCCGCCTGACCCAGGCCCCCGACAGCCGGAGCCAGGCGGGGTGTCCTACGCCTCGGCCATCCCCGCGACCACGGAGTTGCGAGCCGCCCGGCGAGCAGGCAGCGCGGCCGCGATCACCGCCGCGATCACCGCCAGGCCGAGCATGATCCCGATCTGGCCGAACGGGATGGAGAAGCTGATCTGGAACTCCGAGTTGGAGATCGCCTCGACCAGCAGCCACCCGAACCCGGCTCCGAGCACGACACCCACGACCGCGCCGATCAGCGCCATCAGGATCGACTCGACCACCAGCATCTGCCGCAGCTGGCCCCGCGTGAGGCCGAGGGCCCGCAGCAGCGCCGACTCGCGGGTCCGCTCCAGCACCGACAGCGTCAGCGTGTTCGCGATGCCGAACAGGGCGATGATCAGCGCCAGGCCGACGAGGGCCCAGATGAACAACAGCACCTGGTCGATCTGACCGTTCAGCTCCGCCTTGGTCTCGGCGGCGGTGTTCAGCACCGCCACCGGCGAGGTCGCGACGACCCGCTCCAGGTCTGCCCGCGCCACCGCGATGTCGGTGCCGGGGGCGAGCTTGACCAGCAGCTTCTCGTAGCCCTTCGGGGCTTCCTTGAGGATCGACTCCGCCGACTTCAGCGTGACGATGCCGGTGCCGTAGCTGTTGTCCTTGATCAGGGCGACGACCTTGAAGTCCTTGCCGCTGATCGGGACGACGGAGCCGACCGCGACGCCCGCTTCCTTGGCGTCCTTCTCCCGCATGGCGAGCTCGTTGTCCTTGAGACCGGTCAGCGTGCCGCTGGCGACCTCGGGGCGCACCAGGGAACCGATCGCGTCGGCCGGGTAGCCGACGACGGCGGCGTACTGGAGTTTGGGCGACTCGCCGTACGAACGGAGCTCAGGCGCGACCTTGGCAACGTTGCGCACCTTGGCGATCTCGTCGGCGAACTTCGCCGTCAGCGGCTGGCTGTAGACGTTCGAGCTGACCTCGTAGTCGGCCGGGAACCGTTTGTCGACCTGCTGGTTCATCGTCTCGCGGCCACTGCCGGCCACGACGGTCACCATCGCGACGATGGTCACGCCGATCATCAGCGCCGCCGTGGTCGCGGCCGTGCGCTTGGGGTTGCGGCCGGCGTTGGCCGAGGCCAGCTTGGCCGGGACACCCCGCAGCGCCGTGCCGAACAGGCGGTTCACCAGCGGCACGTACAAAGGCCCGACGAGCAGCACCGCGAGCAGCAACACCATCGTGGCGCCGCCGGTGATGAACAGCGCGGGTTCTTCCTTCTCCTGCTGCAGTCCGAAGTAGACACCGGCGCCACCGATCAGCGCGATCAGGGTGGCGACGATGATCCGGACCTTGCCGGTGCGGGCGACGTCGTCGTGGCTGTCCGGCTGCGAGCGAAGAGCCGCCACGGGGGCGACCTTCGTGGCGCGACGGGCCGGCAGCACGGCTGACAGCACGGTCACGACCACTCCGACGCCGAAGCCGGCCGCGATGGTCACCCACGAGATCGGCAGGCGGATCGGGGAGTCCTCGCCGCCGGGGCCGCCCACCGTGCTGATGAAGGCCTGCAGGCCCGCCGAGACACCGAGGCCCCCGAGAATGCCCAGCACGGACGCCGCAAGACCCATGAAAAGCGCTTCTGCGAGCACACTGCGGAAGACCTGGCTGCGGTCCGCGCCGACGCAGCGCAGCAGCGCGAGCTCCTTGGTGCGCTGGGCGACGAGGATCGTGAAGGTGTTGTAGATGACCATGCCGGCGACGATGAGCGAGATGGCAGCGAACGCGAGGAGAAACGTCTTGATCTCGCTCGCGGCGTCACCGACCTGCGCCAGCGTCTCCTGGGTCAGCTGCTCACCGGTCTGCACCTGGTAGCCGGAACCGACGACGGTCTTGATCTTGTCCACCAGCTGCTGCTGGGACACGCCCGGAGCGGCGACGGCGACGATCTCGTAGATCCGCTGGTCGGGGATCACCGTGCGCAGACCCTCCGGCGAGACGATCACGTGATCGCTGCCGGACATCGAGATGCTGCTCGCGCCCTGCTGGTAGGTGCCGACGATCGTGAACGAGTGCTCGGCGTTGTCCCTGTCGAGCAGCTTGAGCTTGTCTCCCACCTTGAGCTTCGCGACCTGCGCCGTCTTGACGTCGATCGCGGCCTCGTCGGCCTTGGCGGGGAACTTGCCGTCCTTGAGGTTGAAGTCGCGCAGCTTCTCCGTGGTCGGCAACGGCTGCACCAGAGCGTTGCGCGCCTTGCCGTCACCGCCCAGCAGGGCCGCGCTGCCGAACTCGCGTGAGTCGGCGCCCGCGACACCCTGCGTGGACCGGATCTTCTGCAGGAGGTCGGCGGGGATGCCGTTCTCCTGCCGGTTGTTCTCGTCCAGGTGCACCGCGGCGTCGACGTTGCGAGCACTGCGGGCGAAGTTGTCCCTGGTCTGCTCGCCGACCGCGTCGCCGAGCACCAGGGTGCCCGTCACGAACGCGACGCCGAGCGCGATGGCGATGCTGGACAGCACCAGCCTCGCCGTGCGGGCGCGCAGGCCCGCAAGGATCGTCTTCAGCATCTTTGACTCACGCCCCCAAATGCGTGAGAGCGTTGACGACGGACTCGGTGGTGGGCTGGTGGATCTCGCCCGCGAGCCGGCCGTCGGCGAGCAGCACCACGCGGTCCGCGTAGCTCGCGGCCACCGGGTCGTGCGTCACCATGATCACGGTCTGGCCCAGCTTGCGGACCGACATGCGCAGGAAGTCGAGCACCTCGGCACCGCTGCGGGAGTCCAGGTTGCCGGTCGGCTCGTCGGCGAAGATGACCTCGGGACGGGCGACCAGGGCACGGGCACAGGCCACGCGCTGCTGCTGGCCACCGGACAGCTCGGTCGGACGGTGGTGCAGGCGGTCGCGCAGGCCGAGCACGTTGACGATCGTGTCGAACCACTGCTGGTCGGGCTTGCGGCCGGCGAGCTCGAGCCCGAGCAGGATGTTCTGCTGGGCGGTCAGCGTCGGCAGCAGGTTGAAGGCCTGGAACACGAAGCCGACGCGGTCGCGGCGCAGCTTGGTCAGGTCCTTGTCGTTCAGCTTGGTGATCTCGGTCTGTCCGATGTGGATCGAGCCACCGTCCACCGTGTCCAGTCCCGCGAGGCAGTGCATCAGCGTGGACTTGCCGGAGCCGGACGGGCCCATGATCGCGGTGAACCGGCCGGCCTCGAACGCGACGTTGATGCCGTCGAGCGCCCGCACCGCGGTGTCACCCTTGCCGTAGACCTTCACCAGGTTGTGGGCCGCCGCGGCGGTCCGGGTGCCGACCTCGGACACCAGTGCAGACATGTCTCGTGCCTTCCTCACAGGGGATGTTCCTTGATGAGGAAGAAGCTATGAGTTCCCTGAGTGCGCGGACATCAACTCCGCGACGCGTTGCACATCAGCCTGAGGTATGACAACCGGCGCTATTCCAGCAGACCCCGGTCGTACGCGATGGCCACCGCTTCCGCCCGCCGGGACGCCCCCAGCTTGGCCATGATCCGGGAGAGGTGCACGGAAACGGTCTTCTCGCTGATGTACAACTCCTCTCCGACCTCGCGGTTCGTCCGTCCGGCGGCGACCAGCGCGAGCACGTCGCGTTCGCGAGGGGTGAAGAGGTCGACGTGCTCCCGTGCTGGTTCGTCGGCCCTCAGGGTGATGCGAGCCCTCTTGGCGCACGCCGCCACCGCCTCCAGCAGAGGAATGGCCTTGAGCCTGGTGGCCACCTCGTCGGCCTGCCGCAGCTGTTCGGCGGCTTCTTCCCGGCGATCCGCGCCCAGCAACGCCTCCGCCAGCCGCCACCGGCACAGCGCCTGCTCGAACACGACCCCGTACGCGAACTCGTCGACGGCCTGTTGCCAGAGCGCGGGGTCTCCCGAGCCGCCCAGCCGGGACTCCTCGGCGAGCGCACGGGCCAGCCAGGCACGTCCTTCCGGGCCGAGGACGCCGGCCCGGGGCTTGCCGTTCTCCGCGGTCAAACGAACGTGCTCGGCGAGCTTGTGGCCTTCTTCGACCGCGTTCTTCTCAGCTTCGGCGTCGCGCTTGCGGCGTGCCTTCGCGGCGATCTCCGCGTGTGCCGCGATGCCGATCGCGCCGATCCTGATGCCCGCGAGCATCCACGGCCCGCCGAGCTTGTGCGCCCACGCCAGCGCGTCCGTGACGCGTTCGACCGCCAGTTCCGGACGGCCTCGCCACAGCGCGAGCTCCGCGCCGGTACCGCCGTTGATCAGGGCGATCTGGATGTCGCGGTGCCAGTCGCTGCGCAGCTTCGTGATCATCCGCTCGGACTCGGCCAGGTCGCCGCGCGAGACCGTGAGGTGCGTGCTCGCCGACGCCAGCCGCGCCAGGACGGTCGACGACACGGACATGCCGGGCGGTTCGCTCGCCCACGCCGCGTAGTCCCAGTCGCCGATGTAGTAGTGCACGAGCACCTGCAGGATGCGGATCTCCAGCCCGAACACGCTCCACGTCAGGCCGGTCTCCTTGGCCCGGTCGCCCGCCTCGTTGAAGACCCGCGCGGCCTCGGCCAGTTCGCCCTGGTCGTAGTGCATCAGGCCGTAGTAGTACCAAGCCCTCAGCTCGCTGTTGAACGCGCCGACCTCGCGCGAGGCCTTGATCGCGCGCTCGAAGCTGACCTTGGCCTTGTCGTGCCGTTCCGCGTGGTCGTCGAGGATCGCGAGGGTGCCGAGCGCATCCGCGACCGCACCCGGCGCGTTGGCCGCCTGCCCGTCCGCGATGGCCAGCTCGGCCGTTTCCCGGGCGGCGTCGTCGTCGCGTTGCTGACGCAGGGACGACGCCTTGCCGGCCAGCACACGGGCACGGGTAGGGCTCGGGTCGCGGTCGACCACGAGGTCGAACGCCTTGCCGAGGACCTGGAAGTGCTCCACCTCGTTGCCGTCGAGGATCGCGAGCGCGTAGGACAGCCTCAGCCAGATCTCGGCGGCCTCCTCCGGCGTCTGCGCGGAGCTGATCGCCTTGGTGGCGCTGCGGGCGAAGGCGACCGCGCGCTCGGGCTGCCCTGCCGTGCCCGCCACCCAGGAGGCTCGCCGCAACAGCACCGATTCATCCACATCGGACGGACGGTCGCTCTCGGCGACGGCGTTCCACAGGTTGAGGGCCTTTTCCAGGTACCGCAACGACTCCGCGGGCGCACCGGCGCGTTCGGCTTCCTTCGAAGCCTGGATCGAGGCCTTCAACGCCTGCGGCAGGTCGTGGCTCTCGAAGGCGTGGTGGGCCAGCGCGGCCGGGGAACCGCGCTCGTCCAGCCGCTGGGCCAGGTGCCGGGCGTAGGCCGCGTGCAGCCGCACCCGTTCGCCGGGCAGCAGGTCGCCGTAGACGGCCTCCCGGACGAGGGCGTGGCGGAACGAGTAGACCTCGTCGTCGTTCACGACCAGCAGGTGGTGCTGGACCAGCTCGCGCAACGCCGTGTCGAACGCGAGGTCCGCCATGCCCGTGACCTCGTGCAGCCGGTAGTGCCGCACCCGGCGCCCCCACACAGAGGCCACGCGGACCACGTGCTGAGCTTCGGGGCTGAGGAGTTCCACCCGGCTCAGCAGCACGTCCGCGAGCGCCGACGGGAGCGTCCGGTCGTCGCAGGTGGCGACCGCGATGAGTTCTTCCGCGAAGAACGCGTTGCCCTCGGAGCGTTCAGCCACCTGCTGGATGACGTCTTCCGGGAGATCGTCGCTCAGGGCGTCCACGAACCTGCGGGCATCCGCGGCGTTGAACGGCGTGAGGTCCAGGCGGTCGACGGCGGGCAGCCGGACCAGCTCGGACAGCAAGGGGCGCAACGGATGGCTGCGGTGCAGGTCGTCCGCGCGGTAGGTGCAGACGATGAGGATCCGCTGGGAACGCAAGCGGGACAACAGGAACGACAGCAGGTACCGCGTGGACGCGTCCGCCCAGTGCAGGTCCTCCACGACGAACAGCACGCGCTGACGCTCGGAGAGGTCGGTCAGCAGGCCCAGCACGGCGTCGAACAGCTGGAGCTGACCGACGTCCTGCTCGGGCCTGCGCCCCGGGACGAGGCTGGGGGCGATCATGCCCTCGGTACCGGGCTCGCGTTCGGCCGGAAGTGCCAGCTGGGGCAGCAGCATCGCGAGCGCGGGCCGGTTCGCGACGTCTTTGAGGGTGCTGAGGGCTTCCGCGAACGGCAGGTAGGGCAGACCGGTCTCGCCGGCGTCGAGACACCGTCCCATGAGGACGATCGTGTCGTCGGCGCCGGCGGCCAGCTCGTCCATCAGCCTGGTCTTGCCCACGCCGGCGTCACCGGCCAGGAGAACCGCTCCTGCTTTGCCCTCACCTGCCTGTGCCAGAGCGGCGCGCAACCGGGTCAGCTCGCGGTCGCGCGCGACCAGCGGAATTCCAGAACCCAGGCGCGCCACAAGTGGCATGCTCGCACACGTCATGCGGCAGTGCCGCTGTGTTTCCCAGAGGTGCGGTGGATCACTCGGCTGATCCACGACGGCGTGCGACCGTGTGAGCGCTGCCAGTTGCACCGTGCGTTCGAGTGGCGGTAGTCGATCTCTGCCTTGATCGCCTCAGGCGTCCATTCGGTCATGGCACCAGGTTGGTCCTGAGGCCTCACCTCAGGCATCAGGCGATCACGCAGTTCTCCACGACGAACCCCTTACCCTCGGCTGTCAGGGCGTCCGCAAGTACTACCAGCTCGGAGTTGGTAGTACTTCGCACGTGGCTGGCTCCCGGCCGGGCCGCTTCGGGGTATCGTAAAGAAGGTTTCCTTTTTGTGAGGTCACC